>NZ_NKRG01000001.1:0-300000 GCF_003351105.1 Thermosipho africanus Ob7 | reverse complement strand
AGAAAATTACTGAATTTTACACCGTCTATTTCAAATGGATTTTGAAAAGTCATAAAAATACCTTTTTTTGCTCTCTCATCAGTTGTTAATTCAACAATATTTTCACCTTCAAAAATTATTTCGCCTGAATCAACTTTATATCTGGGATTCCCCATTATAACGTTTGCAAGAGTCGATTTTCCAGAACCGTTTGGACCCATAATAGCATGTAATTCTCCATAACCTATATCCAAATTAACACCTTTTAATATTTTTAAGTTTTCTTCTTTCACAGATGCATGCAAATTTCTAACTTCAAGCAATTTTTCCATGATATTACCTCCTTAATTAGTTTTTCCTAATTTAAGTATAACATATTAATTTGAAAAGTCAATAATAAAAAATAAAGGTTTGAAAAAATCAAGCATAAAAAAATTCCCCGGAAAAGTTTCCGGGGAATTTGTCTATTAAAATGATTATTAATATTCTGGCATTTCTGGCATTGGTGCGTTATTCTTTGGTTCTGGTTTTTCAACTACAAGTGCTTCTGTTGTTAACAACATGCTTGCAATTGATGCTGCGTTTTGAAGTGCACTTCTTGTAACTTTTGCTGGGTCAATAATTCCGCGTTCAAACATGTTACAGTATTCACCTTTTAATGCATCAAATCCGTATGCTGGATCATCATTTTCAAGTACTTTGTGGATAATAATTGCACCATCATAACCTGCGTTCTTTGCTATTTGGTTAATTGGAGCTATCAACGCTTCGTAAACAATCTTTGCACCAATCTTTTCATCACCATCAAGTTCATTTACAACTTTTTCAACTGCTTTTCTTGCGCGAAGTAATGTAATTCCTCCACCTGGAACAATACCTTCTTCAACAGCTGCTCTTGTAGCACTGAGAGCGTCTTCGATTCTGTGTTTCTTTTCTTTTAATTCGGTTTCTGTTGCAGCACCAACTTTTATTACTGCGACACCACCAGCAAGTTTTGCCATTCTTTCTTGTAATGTTTCTTTTTCGTATTCCGATGTAGTTTGTTCAATTTGTGCTTTAATTTGAGCAATTCTCTTTTTAATTTCTTCTTGGTCTCCATGTCCGCCAACAATTATTGTTTCGTCTTTTTTAACTCTTACAACATCTGCTCTTCCTAGATCGTTTAATGTCAAGTCTTCCAAGTTAATTCCTACTTCTTCGCTTGCTACTATACCACCGGTAAGAATTGCAATATCTTGGAGCATAGCTTTTCTTCTGTCACCAAATCCAGGTGCTTTAACTGCTACTGTATTAAGTGTTCCTTTTAGTTTGTTAAGAACAAGTGTTGTTAATGCTTCACCTTCAACATCTTCAGCAATAATTACAAGTGGTTTTCCAGTTTGTGCTACTTTTTCAAGAATTGGAATAAGTGGTTTTATATTTGAAAGTTTCCTATCGGTAATGAGGATAAATGGTTCATTGTAAACTACTTCCATTTTTTCAGGATCAGTTACAAAGTAAGGGGAAACATATCCTCTATCAAATTGCATACCTTCCGTAAATTCAACATATGTCTCAATTGATTTGCTGTCTTCTACAGTAATTACTCCATCTTCTCCAACTTTTTCCATTGCTTCTGCAATTAATTTTCCAATTTCTTCACTGTTTGCACTGATAGATGCTACATGTGCAATATCGTTTGTACTTGAAAGTTTCTTTGAAATTTTCTTAATTTCTTCGACACCTGCTGCAACTGCTTTTTCAATTCCCCTTTTTACAAGGATTGGATTTGCACCAGCTGTTACGTTTTTAATTCCTTCTTTTATCATTGCTTGTGCAAGAACTGTTGCTGTTGTTGTTCCATCACCTGCTACATCATTTGTTTTACTTGCAACTTCCTTAACAAGTTGTGCACCAAGATTTTCAAATTTATCTTCAAGTTCAATTTCCTTAGCAATTGAAACACCGTCATTTGTAATTGTTGGACTTCCCCAAGATTTTTCAATAACTACGTTTCTTCCTTTTGGACCTAATGTAATTTTAACTGCATCTGCAACTGCATCAACACCTCTTTCAAGTGCTCTTCTTGCCTCTTCACTGAATTTTAACATCTTTGCCATGCGTGTCACCTCCCTATTAGTCTTCTATTTTTGCTAGAATATCTTCTACATCAATTATTATGTAATCTTCTTCCTCTATCTTAATTTCGGTTCCTGAATATTTGGAAAAGATTACTTTATCACCTACGCGAAGATCAACGTCTGCATCTTCTAAGTTACCTACTGCAACAATTTCTGCTTTCATAGGTTTTTCTTTTGCAGTATCTGGAAGAACAATTCCTCCTTCAGTTCTCTTTTCCTCCTGAATTGGCTTAATTAAAAGTCTTGATCCCAATGGAATAACCTTCATAATCGTACCCCCTTTCAAAGTTTTTGTTGTCACTCTTATTCATCGACTGCTAATTTAAGTTTACCAAAAATATCAAAATTGTGAAGTCCAATTATTGAAGATTATTAGAATTTATCAACAATTAAAACCAAATAACATATATTTTCTTTTATTTTCACACTTTTTATATCATAAAAAAGGAAGGGAGGCATTTTCTGCCTCCCTTCTGGTGGAGCCGATGGGATTTGAACCCACTGCCTCTACCGTGCCATGGTAGCGCTCTCCCAATTGAGCTACGGCCCCTTACAATATATAATTTATCATATTTTCTATTTTCAGTCAACATTTAGCACAAAATATAATTATATGGTAAAATTGTTAAAAATAGGGGGCGTATAAATTGAACATTTTTGAAAAAATTCATCCTAATCTTAATGTTAATGAACTATCTACAGATAGTCTTGCTTATCTTGGTGATGCAGTATTCAACCTTTTCGTAAAGGTGTTATATTTCAAAAATACAAGTGTAAAAAATTTACACAAAGATTCTCAACTCCTTGTAAATAGAAAATTTCAATCTACCCTCCTAGATAAAGTCCTTCCCCTACTTAATGAAGAAGAAAAAGCATTTGTAAAAAGAGGTATAAACAGTAAAGGAGCCGGAAGGTATGGAAATGATCCCGCCTACAGAAAAAGTACTGGTTTTGAAGTTCTGGTAGGATATTTGTATCTAACTAACCAAGAACGTCTTTACAATTTATTAATGGAGGTGTTAAAATGAGTCGCTCTGTAATCATTGATGGTTCAGTTATTTATACTAATTATAGCCAAATCATGGGACACAGGAAATTTGAAGAACTTTTAAAAGAATTTATAACCATACTCTCTGAAAAAAATAGCCCACTCCTAGAAGCAATTTCACCCTTCAAATTTGGAAATGAATACGACATTAGAAGGTTATCTGAATATCTCCATCTTTTATCTATGAGAAATATTAGAGAATTAATTCACATAATGAATTACGTAAATCCCGAAAAACTTGAAAAATTTATCGAAGGCTTTTACTCATTCTGGAGATCAAAACACAGATTTATGGTAAGGCATGAAAAATACGTAAGTGACTACAATAGGCGTGCAAGTATAGAATATACAATGACAATGATTGGCGATCAATTTAAAGCCGTTATTAAAAATTTATACAGACAACTAATTTCAAATATATCAAACGAGTTTCCAAAAGTAATGAGACAGTTGCCAAGCGGAGCTCAAGCAATGTTCTTATACGATTATATTGAGTGTGACGATTTTGGTGCAAAATGGATGAAAAGCATTCCTACAATATGGGGAGCAATTTTTGATCCACCCGCAATTTTTTATACAAAATCAAACAAAAGAAAGGGAATAATTCCAATAGAGGAAAAAGATATTTTAGACAAAATAAATCTTTCTAGTAATGAATGGTTTAGGATCCCAATATACGTTGGAAAATTATTGTTTTTTAATTTTGTACATAAAGAATATCTTGCACATGGTGCTGGACTTGCGAATTTGTTTGAAATAGCCTCACCAAAGGATATAAAAAATAAAAAACCCGACGGAATAATAATATTTGGAATTGCTCCAGAAAAAATACCAGATTATAATGAAAAATGGAAAAATGCAGTAGTTTTTAAAGACAAAAATTGCTACGTTGGTGTGATACCTGGAACAGACGAAAATGACTACTTTGGATACATGAAAAAAACTACCTTGACGGTTCACAATTTGATAATGATAGATAACGAAAAACTTCCAATCCATGGCTCAATGGCTCAAATAACATTAAAATCTGGAAAAAAAGCAACAGCTATGTTTGTAGGTGACAGCGGTGCTGGAAAAAGTGAAACACTTGATGCACTAAATAGAATGGAAGAAGTAGCAGAAGTAAATATTATAATAGATGATATGGGAAGTTTAGATATATACAACGATTCCGTTGTAGCATATGGAACTGAAACTGGAGCATTTGTTAGACTCGATGATCTACCACCAGGATATGCATATCATACAATGGATAGAAGTATATTCATGAACCCAGATAAAATTAACGCAAGAGTTATTGTTCCATTCAACAACTATAAAGATATTATTACCCCAATCAAAATTGACTTTTTATTCTATGCAAATAACTACACAGAAGTCAAAGATGAAAGCGAAAGAATAAAGTTCTTTGAAACATATGAAGATGCCTTAAAAGTATTCTCAGAAGGAAAGAGAATGGCAAAAGGAACAACCTCTGAAAAAGGATTAACTACATCATATTTTGCAAACCCATTTGGTGCAATACAAATGAAAGAAAAACATGAAAAAATTGCGCAAAAATTCTTCAAAAAAATGTTTGAAACGGGGGTGAAGGTTGGTGAAATAAGAACGATGCTTGGAGTTGAAGGGTACGAAAAAGAAGGAACTATGCTTGCAGCAAAAGCATTAATGAAAATCATTGAGCAAAAGGGGTGAAATAGTGTTAAATCAATCTTTAATAAAAGATATTATTGGCACAGTATTAAAATATGGGGGAGACTTTGCAGAAGTTTTTGTAGAAAACAAATATGAAAACAGGATAGAACTTACAGATGGAAAAATTCAAAAAGCAAATACTAATAACATCTCTGGTGTCGGTATTAGAGGATTTCTTGGAAAAAAGGCAATATATGCATATACTAATGTTTTTGAAAAAGAAAATTTATTATCTGTAGCAAAAAGAGTAGGAGAAGCTTTATCTGAAGTTAAAATTAATGATTTAACTTTAGACTTTGATAACAAAAAATTAAAAAACAGGCATGTTATATATTTATACCCAAGAGATGTTGAAAAAACAGAAAAAGTAAAAGTAATGAAAAAAGCGTACGAATCAGCCAAAAATTATTCACAATTAATTAAGCAAGTTCAAGTATGGTTCTGGGAATACGATCAAGAAGTATTAATTGCAAACTCTGAAGGGGTTTGGGCAGAAGATAGACGTGTAAAAGCAAGACTTATGATTAATGCTATAGCCGAACATAATGGTAATATGGAAAGAGGCTTTTATGGACCAGGAACAAGCATGGGATTTGAACTATTTGATAGAATAGACGTTGAAGAAGCTGCAAAAAGAGCTGCAAGGATCGCTGCAAGAATGGTAGATGCCGAACCAGCACCTGCAGGTAAAATGCCAGTAATTATTTCAAATGAATTTGGTGGTGTTATATTCCACGAAGCAGTTGGACATGCACTTGAAGCAACTTCTGTTGCAAAAGGGGCATCAGTTTTTGCTGGAAAATTAGGTCAAAAAGTTGCCGCTGAATGTGTATCAGCTGTTGATGATGCAACAATACCAAATGCTTGGGGTTCAGCAAATGTAGATGATGAGGGAACACCAACAAGAAGAAACCTTCTTATAGATAAAGGTGTGTTAGTTGGATATTTAATTGATAAATTAGGTGGAAGAAGAATGGGAATGGAAAGCACAGGAAGTGCTCGAAGACAAGATTATACATTTGCTCCAACTTCCAGAATGAGTAATACATTTATACTACCTGGTGATTACCACCCTGAAGAAATTATAGCAGCAACTGAATACGGTCTTTATGCAAAAGAAATGGGTGGGGGCTCAGTTAACCCAAGTACTGGTGAATTTAATTTTGCAGTTAATGAAGCATATTTAATTGAAAAAGGTAAGATTACAAAACCAGTTAAGGGAGCAACACTTATTGGAAAAGGATATGAAATAATTCAAAAAATTGATATGGTCGGAAACGATGTTGGTAGAGGTCAAGGAGTTTGTGGATCAATTTCAGGAGCTGTTCCTGCAGATGTAGGACAACCTACAATAAGAGTTTCAGAAATAATCGTTGGGGGGCGAAACAAATGACATACAACGAATTTAAAGAAAAATTATTTTCTATTGCAAAAGAAAAAGGATTTGAAGCTCAGATTGATCTATCAGAAAGTTCAGAATTTTCACTAAGATATGCTAATGATGATATAGATCAATATACAGACGCTTCAAAATTTTCAGTTTCTATAAAAATTTTAAAAGATGGAAAGATAGGAAGAGTTTATACTGAACAACTAGAAAATCCAGAAAAATTATTTGAAGAAGCCCTAAAAAACTGGGAGTTAACAGATAGTGAAGATGAAGAATTTTTCTATGATGGAACCGGCAAATACATTGAAATGGATCTTTACAATGGAAGTTTTGAAAAAACAAGCGTTTCAGAAAAAATAGAATTTGTCAAAAAGCTCTATAACAGTGCAAAATGTGATGATAGAATAGTTATGGTCCCTTATGCAATGTACAATAATTTTAAAGTTTCAAAAAAAATTTCAAATACTTTAGGGCTTGATGTTTCAACGACTGCAGATGGTGGATATAGCTATGCAATGGCAGTATCAAAAGACGAATCAACACATTCTGGATTATGGATGGAAGTTGGAACTAAATTTTCTGATCTTGATCCAGAAAAAATTGGAAAAACTGCTTGTCAAAATGCACTAAGTTTACTTGGCGCAAAATCTGTTAAAAGCGGTAAGTACAGAGTAATAATCAAAAATACCGCTTTTGAAGATATGCTCAGCCTTCTTATTAGCATGATTTCAGCAGAAAATGTTCAAAAAAATATGTCCCCATTAAAGGGAAAACAAAACCAAAAGATTGCAAGTACAATTTTAAATATTAAAGATGTTCCTTACTATAAAAACAGTATTTCAAATAGGCCTTTTGACGATGAAGGGGTTCCAACAAAAGAAACACCAATAATAGAAAACGGAATATTAAAGAGTTTCTTATACGATTTAAAAACTGCAAAAAAAGATAACACTGAACCAACTGGAAATTCCCTTGGTGGTTCAATTAGACCAATAAATTTACTTGTAGAAAGTGGAGAATATGACTTTGAAAACCTCCTAAAAAAATTAGATGATGGAATAGTAATTATAGGTGTAGATGGAATGCATTCAGGTGCAAATCCAATATCTGGAAATTTCTCACTCGGTGCAAGAGGCTTTAGAGTAATTAATGGAGAAATATCCCATCCTATAGAGCAAATAACCATCTCTGGAAATTTCTTACAACTATTTGAAAAAGTTGAAGCAGTTGGAAATGACTCAAAAATCTTCTATGGAATAATAACTCCAAGTATTTTAATAAGTGAACTTGATATTGCTGGTGAATAAGGCGGATTTCTCTCCGCCTTTTTTATTTACAAAAAACAAAAATTAGATTAAAATTAAGTTGTACCTTTAAGAATGGGGAGGGGGAAAAGTGGATTTCCCTAAGTTGTTTGTTAACCTCAAAAAAATTAGAGAAAATGCAGAAAAACTACTTGAAACACTCTCAAAACTTAATATTGAACTTGTTGCCGTAACTAAACTAACTTTAGGCGATCCAATCATTGCAAAAACACTTAAAGATGCCGGGGTAATAAAGTTAGGTGAATCAAGATTAAAAAATATTAAAAGAATGATTGAAAATAATGTACCTGGACCTTTTCAACTTTTAAGAATCCCTATGCCATCAGAATTGGAAGATGCAGTACTTTTAACCGATGAAATATTAATTTCCGAAGAAAAAGTTGCATATATGATTGATGAAATTGCAAAAAAATATGATAAAAATATTGAATTGATCTACATGATAGATGTTGGAGACTTAAGGGAAGGAATTTGGTATGAAAAAGCTGCTTATACAATAGAAAAAGTAGCTAAAAAGTTAAAAATGGCTAAAATTGTTGGAATTGGGACAAACGTTGGATGCTTTGGTGGTGTTTTACCAACGAAAGAAAATTTAAATATTCTCGTAGAAATAAAAGATTATCTTGACGGCAAACTAAACACAAATCTTAAAATTTCTGGGGGGAGCACCGTAACTTTATCACTTATAGAAAACAATGAACTACCTTCTAAAATAAATCAATTTAGAATAGGTGAAGGGATATTACTAGGTACCGATGCAACTGGAAACAGAGATATTCCATACCTTTCACAAGATACAATAATTTTAGAAGCTGAAGTAATTGAAGTTGATTATAAACCATCTGTTCCTGTGGGAAAAATCGGAAGAGATTCTATGGGCAGAATTCCGCATTTTGAAGATTTTGGATGGAGAAATAGAATAATATTAGCAATTGGTGAGCAAGATATTGATTCTTCGGGCCTCAAACCATTCGATGAAAAATTAAAAGTACTTCACGCATCAAGTGACCATACAATAATAGATTACACAGATTCTAATAAAAAATATTCTATTGGAGACACCTTAAAATTTCATCTTTCCTATGGTGCAGCACTTAGGGCGTTTACTAGTCCTTTTGTTAAAAAAGAGTATATAAAAAATGCCTGACCATATGATCAGGCATTTTTTATTTTATATATCATTTAGCTCTAAAAATGCTACTCTTAACTTTCCAGCCAAGAAAATAAAGAAGTTATCGTTTGGTTTTCTTTTCACTTCATACCCCAACTTTTCAATATATTCTTGCCATCCATCAAGATTTCTTACTACAAACAATGTATTTAACCTTGAAAATTTATCTCCTCTTTTAATATAAGCTGTTCTTGATACAATATATGCATTTTCTATCTTTCTAACAGGAATTGATAATTTATTAAAAAATTCCAAAACAGGTTCCATTTCATCAACAACTTCTATTGATAAAATTGTTCTCAAATCTCCACTCTCGGTTATATATCTTGCAATATCTTCTATTGTTTTTGTTGAGCTATATTTAAATAAGTCCATAACATACGGTAGTGAAGGTTGTGCAATAACTTGCCTTGCAACAGCAACATTTCTTAATATTTCAACCGACAATGGTCTTTTCAGACTTATATCAACCTTTTTTTGAAGTCCCCTTAGCATTAAAGCAAGGTAAGAAGGTTTTACTGCTTCTCCATCTCCTGTCGAAATTAAATATTCATCCTTTCCTTCGTATTTTTTCAACCACTTATCAATCGGTGGCACAATTTCTACTTCATAATTTTCATCTGAGACATACAAATAGTTTCCTCTTATATCTGTTCCTTTAAGCTTTACAATGTCTCCAGATTTCAACCCTAAAATACCGGCAAGCCCAACTAAAAGCACATACTTTTCGTTGCCGTGTTTTGCCATTTTTTCCGCTTCTTCATATAATTTCCAAAAATCTAAGTAATTTATCATTTCGTAATCTGCCTTTTTATAAGGAACTTTTAAATCTTCTACTACTTCTGAATAAATTAGTGGATAAAATCTTTGTAAAAAAGCTCTCAAAGGAACAAAATATTGTCTCCACGCTGTTGACTTGTAATTTTCTTTTATTTTTGAAAGCCATTTTCTAACGTTTTCGCTCGTTACATTACCTTCTACAAATTTTAAAAACGAATCAACCATATTAACATAATTTTTCTTGGTACTCTCTGATATATTTTGAGTGTTTATATATTCTATAAATCTTTCTAAATCTGAGTTTATATTCACTCTATATCCACCTCCGAAAAATTAAGAAATTTATTCGTATTTTGATTATAACATAAATTATATTTATTTTTCTTTTAAATAGTCTTACTAAAGTTACAATTCGCATTGCGAATTTTTAAATACTTTTACATTTTAGTAAATAAAACATGCATCACCTAACGAGAAAAATCTATACTTCATCTTTACCGCGGTATTATAAGCTTCTAGAATAAAATCTTTTCCTGCAAAAGCAGCAACAAGCATTAAAAGTGTAGATTTTGGAAGATGAAAATTCGTGATTATTGCATCTGTCAATTTAAATTCAAAAGGTGGATAAATAAATATATCAGTTTTTCCATGGTAGCTTTCTTGATTAGGAAGTCTTGCAATTGTCTCAAGAGTTCTTACACTGGTTGTCCCAACTGCTATTATTCTTCCTTTATTCTTCCTTGTTTCTCTTATCTTTTTAACCGTTTCAGCTGGCACATAGTACCTTTCTGAATGCATTTTATGCTCTCTTATATCTTCAACCTTTACTGGTCTAAAAGTCCCAAGTCCAACATGTAAGATTAAGTCTGCAAATTCCAAACCTTTATTCCTTAACCTTTCAAGAAGTTCTTCTGTAAAATGAAGCCCAGCTGTAGGTGCTGCAACCGACCCAGTTTCTTTTGAATATACTGTTTGATATCTTTCAAACGGAACTTTCTGATTCTTTATATATGGTGGTAGTGGTGCATTTCCAAGTTCAAATAATTTATCATCACTGCAATTAAACTCTAAGATTCTTGCTCCTTGCTGTGAATAATCTTTACATATTACTTCAACGCCTTCAGATAAAATAATTTTGGTTCCCTTTTTAACTTTACTGCCCGGTTTTACCAACGCCTCCCAAACACCTTCACTTATTTTCTCTAAAAGTAAAATTTCAACTCTGGCTCCCGTTTCTTTTACACCATATAGCCTTGCAGGAATTACTTTTGTAATATTTCTAACTAGCAAATCTCCAGGCTTTAAATACTCAACAATATCTCTAAAAATTCTATGCTCAATTGTTTTTTCTTTTCTATTTAACACCATCAATCTAGAAGAATCTCTCGGTTCTGCAGGAGTTTGAGCAATCAACTCCTCTGGCAAGTAATAATCAAAATCGCTAAGCTTCATCTATCTTCCTCCTTCTAAAAAATTGGGGAGGTAATTTCACCTCCCCATTTTTCGATTATTTTCTTAATCCTAATTTTTGAATTACATTCTTGTATGATTCTGGATCCTTGTTTCTTAAATATTTCAAAATTTTTCTTCTTCTTCCGACAAGTTTCATAAGTCCTCTTCTTGAGTGATAATCTTTTGGATGTTTTTTCAAGTGCTCTGTTAAGTGTTTAATTCTTGCAGTTAAAAGAGCAATTTGTACTTCTGTACTTCCAGTATCACCCTCGTGAATTTGAAATTCCTTAATGATTTCCTCTTTGTTCATATCTTTGCACCTCCATACTTTATTCCCACTACCAAGTAGGGGACTAATCCACCTACCGAGTAGGGGTCAAATATATGATACATTAATTTTGTTCAAAAGTCAATATTTACATCTCATTTATAGCATTTAAAATTTGCTCCATATTTGCATCAACCAATATCGCTTCTTTCCCTCTTTCTTTTATTTCTACTTTTCCTTCTTTTAATTTCCTACCCACAGTAATTCTTATTGGAAATCCTATTAAATCCGCATCTTTAAACTTAACACCTGGCGATACGTTTCTATCGTCAATAATTACATCAACACCTTTATCTAATAAATAACTGTACAACTTTTCAGAAAATTCTTTTTCCTTTTCCTTTCCAACTACAACAATGTCCACTTCATATGGTGCAACTGAACGAGGCCAAATTATTCCATCATCATCATGGAGCTGTTCAACTATTGCACCTAAAGTTCTTGAAATTCCCCATCCGTAACATCCCATAATAAATGACTTCATTTTACCATCTTTATCCATATATTTTACATCCATTGAGTCTGAATACTTTGTTCCAAGCTTGAATATATGACCTAGTTCAATACCTTTTTCGCCTTTCAAAGGTTTCCCACAAACAGGACATGGATCACCAATTTGAACTACTACCAAATCAGTCCATTCATTAACCTTAAAGTCCCTATCTAAATTTACATTTAAATAGTGATAATCTTTTTCCATTCCACCCACAACAAAGTTTTTCATATATTTAATTCCATAATCTGCAACTATTCTAACCTTATCTGCTCCAACCGGCCCTAAAAATCCTATTGGAACTCCAAACTCTTCAAGAATTTCTTCGGCTTCTGCCATCTGCAATGATTGATCACCTAAGTATGCCTTTAACTTTTCAAAATTAAGTTCTCTATCTCCAGGAACAAGAGCCATAACAAATCCATCACGTCCCTTAAAGACTAAAGATTTAACTATCTTTCTAATTGGAACGTTTAAAAATTCTGCTACTTGCTCAACAGTTCTCACATTTGGCGTATATACCTTTTCTAAAGTCTTTTCAGCTTCATCATCTTTTTCGTAATCTCCTTTATACGGTACCCTTTCATCACTTCCTGCATACCCACAATCACAATATAAAACATTACTCTCTCCAGTATTTGCAAAAGCAACAAATTCATGAGATTCATTACCACCAATTGCTCCAGTTGCCGCTTCTATTACAGAATATCTCAATCCAATTCTTTCCATTATTTTTGAATATGCATCTTTAAATAATTGATAAGTCTCATCCAGCGACTCCCATGAGTCATGAAAACTGTATGCATCTTTCATAATAAATTCTCTTGCACGTAAGACACCAAATCTAGGTCTAATTTCATCCCTAAATTTCGTAGTTATCTGATATAAAGAAACTGGAAGCTGTTTATATGAATTCAATTCATTTCTAATCAATTCAGTAACAAGCTCTTCATGTGTTGGACCCAACGTAAAATCTCTATTGTGCCTGTCTTTTAACTTCATCATTTCAGGGCCATAATCATCCCATCGTCCACTTCTTTGCCAAAGCTCTGCAGGCTGAATTATAGGCATAAGTATTTCTTGAGCACCAATTTTATCCATTTCTTCCCTAACTATATTCTCAATTTTCAAAAGAGTTCTCCTTGCAAGTGGAAGATATGTGTAAACTCCTGCTGCGATCTTTCTAATAAAACCAGCTCTTTGAAGTAGTGCTTGACTTGGAATTTCTGCATCTGATGGATCTTCCCTGAGTGTTGGTGCATAAAGCCTCGAAAATCTCATTCCTCCACCTCCAAAATCTCCCACTTTGTACCATCAGGAGTATCTAATATCTTAACATTGGAATTTAACAGTGCATCGCGAATTTTATCAGCAGCTTCAAAATTCTTAGCTTTTCTAAATTCCTGTCTTACCTTTAATATCTCTTCAATTACTTTATTTGTATTTTCACCTTCTGAAATTTTCACTCCACCTTCAAATAACCCAAGAATGCTTCCAAAAACTCTTGTAATAAGATGATATCTCTTTAGTGCTTCATCATCTTTCCCTTCATCCATTGCTTTATTTAATTCTTTTGAAAGGTCAAATATAAGTGCAATTGCTTTTGGGGTATTAAAATCATCTTCAAGCGCTTCTACAAATTTTTGCTCAATATCATTCATATATTCATCACGCTTTGGAACTTTTGGATACGGATACTTTTCTTCAAATCTATTTAGGGTTTTTAATACCTTTAAAGCTGCTTTTTTATTTTCCATCATAATTTCATCCGAAAATTCTATAGGAGTTCTATAATGCTTTGAAAGTAAAAATAGCTTTACTGCATCTTTTCCATATCTTTTAACAGCTTCTCTGACCAAAAATACATTTCCTATTGACTTACTCATTTTATCTCCACGAGTAATTATCATTCCATTATGCATCCAATAACTTGCAAAAGGCTTTCCAGTCAGCGCTTCACTCTGTGCCTTTTCATCTTCATGATGTGGAAAGATCAAATCTTCTCCACCAGCATGAATATCAAATGTATCTCCCAAAAGCTTTTGAGACATAACTGAACATTCTATATGCCACCCTGGTCTTCCACAACTCCATGGACTATCCCAATTAGGTTCTCCAGGTTTTACAGCCTTCCAAAGTGCAAAGTCAAGAGGATCTTTTTTCAATGTATTTACTTCAACTCTTGCACCCGAAATTAAATCTTCAATTTTTTTACCAGAAAGTTTTCCATACCTCTCAAATTTTTTAACACTAAAATACACATCGCCATTTTCAGCAGTATATGCATACCCTTTTGAAATCAACTTTTCAACAGCCTCTACAATCTCATTAACATAATCGGTTGTTCTTGGATGAAAATTTGCTGCACGTATCCCCAAACTTTGTGCGTCTTTCCAGTACTCTGCAATAAATGTATCTGCAACGTCTTTAAAATCAACGCCCCATTCATTTGCTTCGTTGATAATTTTATCATCAATATCAGTAAAATTTTGAACCATTATAACCTTATAACCTCTATATTCTAAAAAACGCCTGAACGCATCAAAAACCACTGCAGGCCTTGCATTTCCAATATGTATATAGTTATACACAGTTGGTCCACAAACATACATTTTTACAACGCCAGGTTCAATTGTTTTAAGCTCTTCTTTTTTTCCCGTTTCAGTGTTTGTTATATATATAGCCATACTAAATCACCCCAGTTGTTTTTGAATCCTTTTAACAATATTTTCCTTTCCTAGAAGATAAACTATATCAATTAATTCTGGACCTTCTTCTCTTCCAGTTAATACAATCCTAAGATTCATATAAAAGTCTTTTCCTTTAACTTTTCCTTTCTTCATTGCATTTTTAAACGCTTGATAAATATTCTTTTCATCCCACTGTTCAATGTTTTCTATTTCCTTTACTAATTCACTATATACTTGCTTTACTTCATCTGACAATTCTACTTTATTTTCTGGTTCTACAAAGAAAAATTCTACTAGTTCTGGTATCTGACTTAATTCTTCAACTCTATCCTTAATCGCTTTAAGAAGTCTTATAATCCACTCTTTTCTTTCATTTATTTCTTCTTCTCTTGCAAACTTTTCCAAGTAAGGCTTTGAAACTTCAAGCATTTCTTCATCACTTAAATGTCTGAAATGCTCAGCATTCATCCATTTTAATTTTTGTGGATCAAAAATTGCAGGATTTTTCCCCAATCTATCCAAAGAAAATGCACTAATTAATTCTTCTAAAGACATAATTTCCTTTCCTTCTGGGTGTGACCATCCAAGAAGTGCTAAAAAGTTTACTACAGCTTGTGGTAAATAACCTCTTTCCTTAAACTCTTCAACCGATGTTGCACCGTGCCTTTTACTTAATTTTTTAGCATCTGGTCCAAGAATCATTGAAACATGTCCAAATTCTGGTGGATTCCATCCTAAAGCTTCGTAAATAGCAAGTTGCTTAACTGTATTTGAAAGATGATCGTCACCTCTTATAACATGTGTAATTTTCATTAGATAATCGTCAATAACACATGCAAAGTTGTATATCGGAACTCCATTGCTTCTAATAATCGCAAAGTCTCCTAATGTACCTTCTTTAAATACAACTTGACCCTTTACAATGTCATTTAAAACATATTCTTTTCTTGGCATTTGAAAATATATAGCTGGTTTTAAACCCTTCTCTTCGTATTCCTTTATCCTTTCAGGAGTTGTAAAACTTTCAAGCATTTCACGTGTATAATGAGGAGCTTTTCCTTGTGAAAGAAGCTCTTCTCTTAATTTTTCTATTTCTTCAGGGTAAGCATATACTTTGTATGCTTTTCCTTCTTCTACAAGTTTTTGGGCATATTTGTTGTAAATATCAAGTCTTTCGCTCTGTCTATATGGGCCATATCCACCACCAACATCTGGCCCTTCGTCCCAATTTAAACCTAACCACTTCATTGATTCTATTAAACCTTCTTCAAATTCTTTTTCAGATCTTTCCAAATCTGTATCTTCAATTCTTAAAATAAACTTACCATTCATTTTTCTCGCGTATAAAAAGTTAAATAAAGCTGTTCTTGCACCACCAACATGTAAATATCCAGTAGGGCTTGGAGCAAACCTTAATCTAACCATTAAGACACCTCCTAATTAGCTTTTACTTTGTGTTTTATTATACCACACTTCCATTATCTTATCTTGTCTTATAAATTAAATTATTTACAAATTTAATGTAACAAAATTCTACATTCAACTTAAAAATATGTATTGACAAAATAGATTTTTTATGATATAAATCCACAGAAGGCGCCTTTAATTTGGCCCAGTGAGGCCAGAAAGGAGGAATATGGGTATGATCGATTTACAAGAAACTGTTGAGTTTTATTCTAAGGTAGAAGGTCCGCAAAAGTTCGTTTTAGCTCTTCAACATTTCATTGCTATGTTTGGTGCTACTGTTTTAGTTCCCCTCCTCACAGGTTTTGATCCCCTTGTTGCTCTATTTACCGCAGGAATTGGAACTTTGATTTTCCACTTTTTAACTAAAAAAGAAGTACCAGTATTTCTAGGTTCAAGTTTTGCTTTTATTGGTCCTATTTTAATTGTCAAATCACAAACTGGAGATTTAAGATATGCAAGTGGTGGTATTGTTGCTGCTGGATTTGTATATCTATTACTTGCAACACTGGTCAAAATAATAGGTATTAAAAAAATTAAAAAACTATTCCCACCTGTTGTTACTGGTCCAATGATTATGGTTATTGGTTTAAGCTTAAGTCCAGTTGCAATAAATTGGGCTTCTCAAAATTGGGGAATTTCAATAACAGTAATTGTTTCCGTAATTCTTGCTTCAACAGTTTTCAAAGGATTCTTTAACCTAATTCCGGTACTAATTGGTGTTAGTGTTGGATATTTAGTTGCTATAATTACAGGAAATGTTGAGTTTTCTCCTATCATAAATAGCAGTTGGATTTCTATCCCAAAGTTTATGTTTCCAAAATTTGATTTATCATCAATTCTATTAATTGCTCCAGTAGCACTTGCAACTTTCATGGAACACATAGGAGATATAACAACAAATGGAGCGGTTGTTGGAAAAAACTTTTTAGAAAAACCGGGACTTCATAGAACCTTAATAGGTGATGGAGTCGCAACAATGGTCGCGGGTTTCTTAGGTGGACCTGCAAATACAACATACAGTGAAAATACAGGAGTTCTTGCACTAACTAAGGTATACGATCCATCTATACTAAGGCTCGCTGCAGTTTTTGCAATATTTATGTCATTTTTATCAAAATTTGGAAGTATATTACAAACTATTCCACAACCAGTTATTGGAGGAGTAAGTTTAATACTGTTTGGTATGATTGCCTCTGTTGGTATAAGAACTATCGTGAATGAAAAAGTAGATTTTTCAAAACCAAAAAATCTAATAGTTGCTTCATTAATACTGACAATAGGTATCGGTGGGGCAAGTATAAAAATAGGAACAGTTGAGTTAAAAGGTCTTGCCTTAGCTGCTTTGGTAGGAATATTAGCTAATTTAATAATACCTGAAAAAAATCGATAATAAAAAGATATTTTAACAATATCAAGCTCCAGCTTTAAAGCTGGAGCTTTTTTTATTAACAATATATTTAATAAAATACTCTTTAAATTTCATAAAAAGCACTAATTCATTATTAGCTTCTGATAATATCTATTCTTTACCTTAATTTTTGAAATTTTGTATGTAACAGTTACATTTGTTATTGTTATCTTGAGTAAAGAGATTTTGAAATTTTATTTATTTAAGGAGGTTTTAAAATGAGAAAACTGTTAACCTTGATGTTATCGTTTTTATTATTTTCATTTTTCTTTGCTGAAGAAGTTATTTTTGATGGGAACATAAGTGTAAAATTTTCAGTAGATTCTTCTCCAAAACTTTCAACGTTTACAACTAATAACTTTATGTACGTAGGTGTAAAGGGTAAGTCTTATTTTATAGGTTTCTTATCACAAAATTCAACTTACCCTTACATGTTCACAATTGATCAGGCTTACGGTATTTTTAATTTTGGTTTTGCAAACATTTTTTTAGGGACAAAAATTCAAAATTTTAGAGTTTCCACTCTTGGTAATGATTTATGGCTTGGCGGAAATATTTCAGCTGAAATACCATTTGAAATAGGCAATTTATACGTTGCAATTGATCCCAGTTATTCAAATTCAGATAATCCCAAAGTTAACGTTTTATCATTGAATTTAAATCTTGAAAATTTTATTATAGTAAATTCTGTTTTTTATAACAATTATTCAAATTTAGAAACCGGGATTGAAATACCGTATAGTAATTCAAAGATTCTTGGATATTTTAAATATGATATTTTAAATAGTAATTTGAAAAAATTAACATTTGGTTTTAATACAAAAATTGAAAAAGCCGATTTAACATTATCATTTACCCCAGATGTTTCTAATTTTCAATACTTTGAAATAGACTTATCTGGTTTATACACCTTAAATAATAATTACCAATTCGGAAGTAATATTGATTATAATTCGCAAAGTTCAAATATTAATTTAAATTTCTATTCTAATTACAAATATAACGATATATTAGTTGTCCCTTCAATTTCATGGGAAAACAAAAATCCGTATGCAATTTCAGGGGCTCTAGAACTTTCATTTAACTTTTAAAAATTCTAGGAGGTGAAATTATGAGAAAAAAGTTTTTTTGGCATTATTTTTAACTGTAGGATTATTCTTTGTTTTTTCTGGCTGTGTAAGTCTTCCAACCAATAAAGATAGTGAAAATGAACCAGTAAACTTAATTGTAAACGGCGATTTTTCAGAACCACTTTTGTTTGATAACTTAACAGCATCAACAACCACATTATCAAAATGGTTTACTGTAGTTTCAGACTGGGCAAGAGCATCTATGGATGCTACAATTAATTCTAATGAAGTATTCCAAACAACTGTTAACTCAAGGGGAATTGATTCTGGGGACAACCAACCACATTGGTGGATGCTCCAATTAGCACAATTTGTAAATGGAGCAACAAACACTATTTATACATTAAGTTTTGATGCTTCAGCCGATACTAATACAGAAATGCATGTAGTTGTAACTCTTCATGCACCAAATGATCCAGATAATCCAGGTGATGACTGGTGGCCAACAGCTAATTTGGACCAAATTATTGCACTAACACCTGATAGTACTTCTTTTAGTTTTGATGTAGATTTATCTGGTTGGGATCCTTGGAATCCTGAAGAAGTTTATGTAAAAGTTGGTTTTGAATTTGGACTTTCCGCTACAGATGCAACAATCTATATAGATAATGTAAAATTTATAGAAAAATAATTAGGAGGAGTGAAAAAATGTCTACTAACCAAATTCTTTTTTACATATCAATTGGTCTTCTTTCTGTCTTACTAATTGGAGGATTTATATTTAATAATATTCCTGCTCCTGTAACATCTCAACAAGAAAATGCAGTTGAAGAAAGCACAACAACAGTTTTAGATGAAAATGAAACAACTTCTGTAACTCCTGAAGTAGATTTAGTAATTAATAACGGAACATTTGATGAACCAATAACAAATGATCCAGAAAATCCATATAGATGGTGGATATGGCAAGCAAGTGATTACAACATAAGTAATGCAAGAGTTTCAAGTTATGGCGTAAAAGATGGATATGCATATTTAAAAGTTAAATACCCCGGAGGAGAAACATGGCACATTCAATTTAACCAATGGATAAAACTTGAAAGAGGAGCAACATATGAAGTTTCATTTAAAGCAAAAGCAGATATTGCAAGAAAAATTTGGTTAAATATAGCACAAAATCACGAACCATGGTCTTCATATTTACCAGAACCGTACATATTAACATATGATCTTACAACTGAATGGCAAACATTTACATTTGAATACACTCATCCTGAAGATGCAGACGAAATAGTAAACTTTAGCTTCCAATTAGGTCTTGACAAACCAACAACAATCTACTTTGATGATATAAGTATAGTAAAAAAATAATTTATACTATTCTTTTAAAAAAGTGGCTTTGGTATAAACCAAAGCCACTTTTTGATTTCTAATACATAAAATTTTTAAATCACATCTCTTTTTTTAACCATTCTGTTTTTTAAAATATTTATTCTCAGCAATACTTGATGAATTCTTCAATAAATAAAACCTTCCCTCAAGTAAATAGATTAAATTCTCAGGAACAATTTTTAAAAATAAGTATAGTATAAAAACAGCCAAAATATAATATATGAACCAATACTTTTCCAAAAATTGCACAGGGTCTTTTATAAATATTGCTAAAGTACCTGGCAACACAATATGATAACCAAGTAGAAATATTGTATTTTTACCAAATAACTCAAAAAATCTTTTGATTTTATCGTTTTTTATCATTTGTGCAAGAGAAATAATTATTATAACAGACGAAAATTCTCCAACATAGGAAAGTAGAGGATAATTTCCATAGCTATTTATTCTCCAATCATCAAATCCGTTAAATGTTGCAACTACAGCTAATAAACCAGAAAAAATTATAAAAAGCAAAAATGGATTTTTAAATTTAAATTTAAAACCTCTGTTTTTCAAAATATATCCTAAATAAAACCAAATTAATCCATGAAGTGCAACACCAATCTTAAAGAACTTCGTCTGTACATTAATTAAAAGGGTTGACAAAATTGATAATATAGGTATAAAATGGATTATTCTTAACTTAATAAATAATATAAAAATTAATTCAGCAACTGCAAACATATACAAATACCATAAAGGAAGGACATTTACCGGAACATCAAATGTTGAATATCCAAAAATAACAAAATTTAAAAAATTTGAAAAAACACTATTGCTATATTCTATAAATATATTCAAAATGTAATAAATGATGTATCCAACTAAACTTAAAAAAACAAATGGTATTAAAAGGTTTAATAATATTTTTTCAAACTTTTTACTAAATTTTCCATCCTTGAATAAGTATCCAGAAATAAACATAAAACTGGCTAAAATGTAAGAAAAATAAACTGCCAGAGAATAGGGAATATATGAATGAACAAAAATAATCATCAATATTAAAATACCTCTTGAAACATCAATTTCTCTAATTCTCATTTTTTCAAATCCCCCCATAATAATTCTAACACATTTAACACTTCTGTTATATTTAATTTGTAGAAAGTTATTTTTAAAATGTTAAAATTATCTCGATAATTATTGTTAGGAGGGAAAAAATGAAATTCTTTATTAAAACATATGGCTGTCAAATGAATGAAAATGATAGTGAAGTTGCAAGATATTATCTTGAACAGGAAGGTTATGAATCTGCTGAAAATGAAAATGAAGCAGATATTGTAATATTAAATACATGTGTTGTTAGAAAAAAAGCAGAAGATAAATTTCTCAGTACTATAGGTGAATTAAGAAAAAAGAATAAAAAAATAGGAGTTATGGGATGTGGTGCTGAAAAACTAAAAGAAGACCTTTTTAAAAGAGGAGTAAATTTTGTTATTGGAACACGCGCAATATCAAGAATACCTGAAGCAGTTGAACTTTCAATAAAAGGAAAAAAAGCAGCAATATTCGATGATAAATTAGATGAAATAGATTATAGAAATATTTTAAAAAGAAATTCAAAACATCATGCTTGGATAACTATTATATATGGTTGTAATAGATTTTGCACTTACTGTATAGTTCCATATACAAGAGGCCGTGAAAAATCAAGAAAAATGGAAGATATTCTCCAAGAAGTTAAAAACCTCTCTCTAAATGGAGTAAGAGAAATTACATATCTTGGACAAAATGTAGATGCATATGGAAAAGACTTAAATGATGGTACATCACTTGCAAAACTTTTAAATGAAACCAAAAATATTGAAAATATAGAAAGAATATGGTTTTTGACATCATATCCAACTGATTTTTCTTTGGATATTGCAAGAGAGATTGCAAGTAGTGAAAAAATCGCCAAAAGCATACACCTTCCTGTTCAACACGGAAGTAATAAAATTTTGAAAAAAATGAATAGACGTTATACAATAGAAGAGTACTATGAATTAATTAAAAGCATTAGAGAAATAGTTCCTGATGCCTCCATTTCAAGTGATATTATAGTTGGCTTTCCTGATGAAACTGAAGATGACTTCCAACAGACGGTAAAGTTAGTAGAAGAGATAAAATTTGAAAGATTAAACCTTGCGATATATTCCCCACGTGAAGGCACTATTGCATGGAAATATTTTGAAGATAACGTGCCACGTGCAATAAAAACAAGAAGAATGGCGTATCTTTTAAATCTTCAAAAAGAAATAAACAAAATGCTTAACGAATCTTACCTAGATAAAACAGTAGAAGTAATAGTTGAAGAACGTGCAAAATCCGGATTATTCTATGGAAGAGATATTAGAAACAAGATTATCGCCTTTGAAGGCGATGAAAGCCTAATTGGCAAAAAAATTCTAGTGAAAATAAAAAAAACTACCGCAGGTCCATTATATGGAGATATAATAAAAATTATATAAAGGGGGTAGAAAAATGGCAAAAAACATTCCATTAAGAGAAACTATTAAAGAATATATTTTTTCTACAATAGGAGTTATACTAACTGCCCTTGGATTAGTTATATTTTTAATTCCAAACAATATAGCAGCTGGTGGTGCTTCGGGTCTTGCTATAATTTTACACTCGATTATTCCATTATCCGTTGGAGTGTGGATGTATATTTTAAATGGAATTCTATTTTTAATTGCCTTTCTAATCATCGGTTTTGATTTTAGTTATAAAACAATATACTGTACATTCTTATTAAACTTTTTTATTGACCTTTTTGATAGAATTATTCATATTCCTACATACAATGGAGGAGACTTGATCCTTGCGGTATTTTTTGGAGATATTTTAACGGCAATTGGTATGGCAATAACCTTCTCACAAAATGCTTCTACAGGTGGTACTGATATACTCGCAAAGATATTTAACAAATTCTTTTCAACTCCAATGGGTACAACATTACTAATAATAGACTTCACCATTGGTTTCTTTGCTGGCGTTGCTTTCAATCCAAAAATTGGTATGTACTCAATTCTTGCTATAATTATAAATGGCATTACAATTGACTTTGTTCTCAAAGGTTTAGAACTTGCAATAACGGTTACAATAATCTCAGAAAATAATAAACCAATCGAAGAATTTATCTTAACAAACATGGGTAGAGGATTCACATATCTTAAAGGAAAAGGCGGTTATACCAAAAAAGATAGAGACATTATCTTTGTCTCCATTAGAAGAAGAGAGCTTGGGGAATTAATAAATTTTGTTAAAAAGGTGGATCCTAACGCTTTTATGATAGTAAACGAGTCAAGGTATGTTCTAGGGGAAGGCTTCAAAAGGAATTTGTGAGGTGAGAGTATGAAAGCCTTAATGATAATTGATATGCAAAACGACTTTGCAAAAAAAGGTGGCGCACTTTACTTTGAAGGAGCAGAAAAAGTTATACCAAAAATTATTGATTTAATAAAAGAGGCAAAAAACAAAAATTTACCAATAATATTAACACAAGATTGGCACGATGAAGATGACAAAGAATTTGAAATTTGGCCAAAACACTGTATAAAAAATACATCTGGTGCTATGATTGTAAGCGAAATACAAGAATTATTAAATGACTACAACAACGTTTACTATATCAAAAAAACAAGGTATTCTGCTTTTTATAAGACAGATCTTGAAAATATATTAGAAAATCTTTCGATAGATGAAGTTGACGTTGTTGGTCTTGTTAGTAATATTTGTGTTCTATTCACAGTTGAAGAATTAAGAAACAGGGATATTAAAGTAAACTTATACAAAGATGGAACCGGCTCATACGATAAGCAGCTGCATAACGCTGCACTAAAAATAATGTCTCAAGTTTTACAGGCAAATATTTTCTAAAGCAGGGAGGATTTGATGGAAAAAAACATTAAAATTGTAACAAGCATTGCTGTTGTAGTAAATACTTTTCTTGCTGCTTTAAAAATAATCATAGGTTTCTTATTTAACAGTATGGCTGTTTTAGCAGATGGGATTGACAGTGCTACAGATATCTTAACGGCATCAATTGTTTACTTTGCAACAAGACTTTCTTCAAAACCACCAGATAAACTACATCCATACGGGCATAGAAAGATAGAAAACATAGGTGCGAAAATAATTTCATTTATTGTTTTTTATGCGGGTATTTCACTTTTAATTGAGAGTATCAAAAGATTAGTTACACATAATTATACTTTAATACAAGGAATAATTCCAATAACTGTAACACTTATATCAGTTATCTTTAAGACATTTTTGTTTATAATAGAATATAGAATTGGCAAAAAATACAAAAGACCTTCATTAATAGCAGAAGCTTTAAATATGAGAAATGATATACTCCTTTCATCGATCGTATTTTTTGGAATACTTTTAAACAAAATTGGTCTTTCTTTCATGGATCCTTTGGTTGGAATGATAATGTCTGTTATAATTATTAAAGTAGCATTTGAAATATTTAATGAAAACGCTGTTGCACTCCTTGATGGAATAAAAAAAGACGAAGAGTGGATTTACGATGAAATAATCAATTTGTGTAATGAATGTGAAGGTGTTAAAAATCCACATAAGATAAGAATTAGGAAAATTGGAGAATGCTTCGACATTGATATGGATATAGAGGTTGATCCTAAAATAAATGTTCAAAAATCTCATGAACTTACTTTGTGTATAAAAGATAAAATAAAAAAACTTTTAAATGATAAAGTTTATGATGTTGTCATTCATGTTGAACCTTATCAGAATGTTGAAAATGAACCTTACGGTATCGGGGGGAAAAATGAAAAGTAAAGCTGTAGTCTTAATTTTAATATTCATAAGTATCATCGGATTTTCAGTAACAAAAGATGAAATAATAAATCTTTCCAAAGAAAATCCAAAAGAAGCTTGGAAACTTTACCTTGAATATGTGCTTGATAATCCAACTGATACTTCTCTTGAAACTATGGGAAAAGAATTAAAAGTTAAAATTTCCCTAATGAATGATCCTAGACTTTCATTTTTAATAAAGCAGGATATAAAAGAACTTAAGAATTTTTTAAAGAACACAACACCAAGTGCAACAGAAGTTGAAATAATTTTTCAACTTTTTCCCCAAATAAATGAAATATCTAAAAATACACTTGAGAAACCTGAGTATGACACTTTTCTTGATAATATTATTTTGCTAAAAATAGCAAATCCAGAAATTGATGAAAAAATAAGCGCCCAAAACCTTACAAATTTTTTCCTTAAATATCCTACTATGTTAACATACGAAGTTATAAATATTCTATCTCAAAAAGACTTTTCAAAGGATCTTGGGTACAACATACTAAAATATATCGTGGATAACATTGAAAACTTTGAAGAAGTCCAATATCCAATTCTTAATAGAATAGTAGAATTTGCAGAAAAAATTGGTGGAAAATTTACTTCAAAATATTTAAATGATCTTAAAAAGTATGTAGAATTAAGTAATATCTTAAATGAAACATCTGAAAATATAGATATAAATAAAGCAAAATTAACGATAGAAAATCTTTCAATAAAAAAATATAATTTATCATCAAAACTTGAAAACATTTTAAACAATACACAAAAAAACAATATTAAAGACTCTTCTAAAAAAACAAGTACATCTCAAAATTCTAGCAATAATACCAATTACATAATGATATTGCTCTTAGTAATGCTTGCAATAATTGTAGTTTCATTTAAACTAGTAAGATTTTATCTTTTTTACATACTAGGACTGAAAAAAATGGCAGCAAAAGTATATAAAAAAATTGTTGATAAGGATCCATTAAATGAAGAAAAACATTTAAAGCTTGCACAGTTATACGAAGAGGCTGGAATGTATGACAAAGCATTGGAAGAGTATAACATACTAAAGAGGATAAAAATATAAAACAACCGAAGGCATTTGCCTTCGGTTGTTTTTTTTATAATTCAACATTTTTCAAGTATTTTGAAGCATCTTCAGGTGGAACAGGATTAATATAAAAGCCAGAGCCCCACTCAAAACCTGCCACTCTCGTAAGCCTTGGCATTATTTCAACATGCCAATGATAATAAATCTTTCCTTCCTCGTAAGTTGGCGAGGTATGAATTACAAAGTTATATGGTGGGTTATCAAGAACTTTATATATTCTCTTCAAAGTATTCCTTAAAATAATCGCAAATGTTTTTACTTGGCTGTCCTCAATCTTTCCAAAATCATGAGAGTGAACCTTCGGAGCAATCCATACTTCAAATGGAAATCTTGAAGCATATGGTGCAAAAGCAATAAAATCCTCATTTTCTTCAACAATCCTACGGTTTTCTATTTTTTCTTGAGAGATCATATCACAAAATACACATCTTTCCTTATAATCATAATAGTCTTTTGCTCCGTTTAACTCCTCCAATACCCTTTTTGGAACACTTGGAATTGCAATAATTTGACTATGTGGATGAGGAAGAGATGCCCCACCAAGTGCACCATGATTTTTAAATATCAATATATACTTTAATCTTTTATCTTCTCTAAGTTGTCTAAACCTTTTTACATATGCCCAAACAACTTCTTCTGCCTGTTTGTCATCATACAATGCAAAAGTGCTGCTGTGCTCTGGTGTTTCAACTACTACTTCATGATATCCAAAACCAGCCATTGCATCATACATACCATGTCCATATTTTTCGATTTCTATATCTGGATTAACCGCTGGAAACTTATTTGGAACAACTCTTACCCACCAACCTGGAGAATTAGGTTCTGTATTTTCTGGTCTAAAAGCAAAAATTTCTGGTGGTGTGGTGTGCTCATTTCCATAATCAAAGGGGCAAAAGCCACCTTTTGCTTCTTCCTTTGGAACTGTAAAATCATGAGGTCTTTTTGCACGTTCAGTTGCAATAATAACCCATCTTCTTACAACTGGATCCTTTCTATATTCTGGCATATCTAAATCCTCCCTTAACGCCTTTTATTCAAAGCTTTATTGTATATCTTAACGTATTCATTTGCCGATCTTTCCCACGATAAATCTGTTTTCATAGCATTTTCAATCAATTTTTTCCAGTGACCTTTTTTGTTTTTGAAAAAGTCAACTGCCCTTGCAACGGCCTTTAGTAAGTATGCCGAATCATATTCCTTAAACCCGAAACCATTTCCTTTCATAGCTTCTTCATCATATTCCATAACCGTATCTGCAAGCCCTCCAGTATACCTAACAACTGGAATAGTACCATACCTTAAACTATACATTTGGCCAAGACCGCATGGTTCATACCTTGAAGGCATCAAAAACATATCGCTTGAAGCATAAATTTTTTGAGCAAGTACTATATCAAAAGTAATGTTTGCAGACATTTTATCAGGAAATTCCTTTTCAATCTCTTTAAACATTTCTTCATACTTTTTATCACCCGTTCCAAGAAGTACAAATTGAACATCCATATTTAAAATGTATCTTAAAACCTCTGATAATATATCTAACCCTTTTTGATCAACAAGTCTCGTAATCATACCAATAACTGGAACATCATTAGTTTGTGGAAGATTCAATTCTTTTTGAAGCATTTTCTTATTTTCATATTTTTTCTCAATCTCTTGTAAGCTGTAATTTACATAAATTCTTTTATCCGTTTCAGGATTATATTCATCATAATCGATACCATTTAATATTCCATACAAATCAGAACTTCTAAGTCTTAATACACCATCCAGCTTTTCGCCATACTCTTTAGTTTGAATTTCTTGAGCGTAAGTAGGACTTACTGTGTTAATAACATCAGAGAATAAAATTCCACCCTTTAAGAAGTTAATTTTCCCATAAAACTCAATACCATCAATGTTATATAGATAATCAGGTAAACCTGAAAAATTCATATATGAACTATCAAAAATTCCCTGATAGCCAAGGTTATGTATTGTCAATAGTACAACAGTCTTTGAGAAAAACTCATCATCTTTATACAATGTCTTTAAATATACTGGTACCAATCCCGTTTGCCAATCATTGATATGTAAAACATCAACTTTTTCCCCGAGCACTTTTAATGCTTCAAAAACAGCTGCAGAAAAGTATATTGCCTGTTCGGCCAAATCAGGCCCTTCATATACTTGTTCTGCAGAAAAATAGTAATCATTTGCAATAAGGTAGACAGGAATTTGTGTTCCAGGTATAAATGTTTGATAAATATCAAATTTTTCATCCGTTTTTAAATTTGGAACACTAATATTTTCTTTTATCTTTCTTAGACTATATGAAAACTTTTCTGCATTTTTTTCTACGATCTTATGCTTTGGCATTATAACAATTGGTTCAACTGAAAATTTTTTAAGATATTTTGGTAAAGCCCCTACAACGTCAGCAAGTCCCCCTACTTTAGCAAATGGATATACTTCATAAGAAACAAGTGCAACCTTCACGGTTTTCACCTCCAATTTTCCAAAAACACCCCACTATCGTGAGTTAAAACCAAATAATCACATTTATTAACCATTTCTCTAACAAATCTTGCACAATCGTCATCTCTTAGCATTCTCATTATATCATAAAACTCTACTCTAGTCATAACAATATCTCCTGCAAAAAACACCTTTCCCATATTTTCTGTATCTACAACAAAAGAACAATGCTCCTTTGAATGCCAGGGTGTATGATACACATTAATTTTATCAAATAATATATCACCATCCTTAAATGTTTGGAACGCATTCCAAGAGTCTATAATCATCTTGTATTGCTTTCCAACTATCATACCAAATTTCTCGTAATTCTTCTTTAAAAAGTTTTCATGCAAATGAACCGTAGCGTTTTTAAAAAAGATGGAGTTATAAGCATGGTCAAGGTGAAAGTGAGTAAGTACAATATCTGTAATATCTTCAGTCTTTAAATTTCTTTTTTTCAATTCCTCCTCCAAGATTGAATGAGTTACATAATCTCCAGGTTCTATAAGAATTTTTCTATCACCATCTTCAAGCAATACAATGGTAGAAAATGTCGCTTTTGCTCTGCTTGGAACACTAATTATTCCACCCTCAAGTAGTATATCCATTTTCATAGCATGGCCCCTCCTTTTTCTAAATCAAACCATATTTTTCCATTTTATAGTACAAAGTCCTCAAGCTTATACCTAACTTTTTTGCTGTCAAATTTCTATCACCTTTATTTTCTCTTAATGCAGCTTCTATAACCTTTCTTTCAAAATCCTCCACAAGTGATTTTAAAGATCCCTCATACTTAGTTTGATTAGTATTTTCCAAAAAGAGTGTTGGAAAATGCCTTTTATCTAAAATATTCTCTGTAATTGACATATTAATTATTGCCCTGCCAATAACATTTTCTAGCTCTCTAACATTTCCAGGCCAATCATATGACTTTAAATATGAAATAGCATTATCAGTAATTTTTGTAATATTTCTTCTATACTGATTGCTTATCTTCTTAACAAAGTGATTTGCAAGTTCATCTATATCTTCTTTTCTCTCCCGAAGCGGTGGAATAAATATTGGAAAGACATTTAGTCTATAGTAAAGCTCCGATAAAAATTCCCTTCTTTTAAGCATTTGTTCTAAATCCATATTTGTAGATGCAATTATTCTTACATTTACCTTTTTTATTCTATTTGAACCAACTGGAATAAATTCACCGTTTTCAATAAACCTAACAATTTTTGCCTGTAACGAAAGCGGCATCTTACCAATTTCATCTAAAAATAATGTACCACCATCTGCTTCTTCAATAAGTCCGACCTTTTCTCCTTTTGTGCCCATAAAGGCATCTTCTACATATCCAAATAATTCAACCTCAAGCATATTTTCAGGAATCGCCGCACAATTAACCGTAACAAATGGCTTATCAGATCTATTACTTGCATTGTGAATCGCATGTGCAAATAACTCTTTTCCCGTACCACTTTCACCCCTAAGTAATACCGTTGCAGGGGTCTTAGCAACCTTTTTAGCTTGCTCTTTTGCTATTAACATTTTTTCACTTTGACCAATAATATCATCAAAAGTATATTTTGCCTTTATATGTCTTATATACCTTTTTACAGCTTCAAGCTCTTTAGTCAAATTTAAAATCTCAGAAACATCATGAACAACAGCAACACTCCCACGAAATTCACCTTTAACAAAAAGTGGTAAAGCATTTACTATAACTTCTCTTTTGGAAGGGTAAACCTTTAACCTTGCATTATAAATTGGCTTTTTAGTTTTAGAAATCATCATATGAATACTTTCACCTTCAGCAATATCTACTGTTGCAGGTTTTCCTATAACATCTTCAGGTTTTAATCCCGTAATTTTGGTATAAGCTTTATTTACTAAGACTACATTTCCATTTTCATCAGCAACTGATATAGCATCATATGTAGAATCAATTATTGCCTTCAGCCTTGCTTCAATTTGATGAAGATTGGTAATTTCCTCTGCAAGTTTTCGCATGCTAGTTATATCTCTAAATACTGCAACAGCACCAACAACATTATCATTTTCATCTTTTAAAGGCATCCTAGAAGTAATTATTATGTTATCTCCAACATTTTGCACCTCATCAACCTCTGGAATACCTGTTCTTACAACTATATGGAGTCTTGTATTTGGAATAACTTCAACCACATGTTTTCCTAAAAATCCATCTTTCAAATTTAAAAGACGCACGGCCATCTTGTTTATATACAAGATCCGTGCGTCACTATCAACTATTATTACACCTTCAATAATAGATTCTAACACAGTTCTATAAAACTTCATTAGTTCCATAATTATTCACCAATAACCTTCACAACTACTCTTTTTCTTCTCTGTCCATCATATTCGGCGTAAAAGATCTGCTCCCAAGGCCCAAGATCAAGTTTCCCGTTTGTAACAGGTAGCACCACTTGATGGTGTGTCAAAATCCTTTTTAAATGTGCATCTCCATTATCTTCGCCAGTCCAATGATGGTTATAATCTCCAACTGGTGCGAGTTTTTCAAGCCACTCCCATATATCTTTGTGTAAACCCGATTCATCATCATTTACAATTATACCAGCAGTTATATGCATTGCCGATACAAGACAAAGTCCCTCTTTTATACCGCTTTTTTCTACAATTTCCTCAATAGTATCTGTAATCCTTATGAGTTCTTTCCTTTTTTTAGTATTAAACCAGAGATATTCAGTGTAACTCTTCATTTAAGTCCCCACCTTTCCATTGATATTTCTAAAATTTTCAAAATTAAATCATCATATTCATATCCTGCAGCTTTCGCCATTTTTGTTATGTCTGAATATACTGGAACAAGCTGAGGAGCTGAATTAACTTCCAAGAAGTATATCTCATCATCCCTAATTCTAACATCCATTCTTGCATAATCTCTAAGATTTAATACTCTAAAAAGTTTTTTAGCATAAAATTCAAGTTTTTCTTTTACATTATTTGAAATTCTTGCAGGGCATATATAATTAGTCATCTCACCATAATTATGCTTTACATTGTAAGAATAAAATCTTTCAAGACCTTCTGGAAGGGTTGAAAAATCTATCTCCAAAATTGGCAAAACTTCTAAACTATCCCCATTTCCTATTATACCAACACTTAACTCTGTACCATCAATAAATTCTTCTACAAGTGCTGGTTGTTTAAACTCTTCATGTATATACTTTACCATTTTTTGTAGAGCTTTTAAATTATCAACTACGCTATCTTTTGAAATACCACGTGCACTTCCTTCACGTGGTGGCTTTACTATAAAGGTGCCATTATCTATTTTCTCTGGAATTTGTCCTAGATCATATACATAAAATCTTGGTGTTGGAATGTTATAATGCTGCATAATTATCTTAGTAGTTATTTTATCAAGACACAATGAATGTGAATATGCATTTGAAGAAGTATATGGAATATTTAACAAATCTAGGAGAGCAGGAACATGAACTTGTATTGTTTCCTTTCCACCCTTATTTGATAGATTAAACACAAAATCAAAATCTTTTATTTTATTGATAAAATTCTCATCAAATTGTACTACTTCACAATTATATTTTTTAGACACTGCATTTTTTACCGCCTCAACCATTCTTTTTTCTTCATCATTGATATTCTTATCACAAACAATTGCTATCTTCACATTCCCGCCTCCTTTCTTATAATTTCCAACCTCTTCTCTTCAGTAAGTATTTTACCATTTTCATCCACAGCATAACATGCACCATCTATAATTTGCGTTTCAAACCTTCCTTTTGCAACAGACATACCTTTTAATCCTGGAGCATCTAAAATCCCTAGCTTTACTGCATTATATATTACTTCAGGTTCTATCAAAGGATCATCGAATTCTTTTCCAATTTGCTTAATTGCATCAATTATCATCATGGCTTCATTCTTTAACACTTCCACTCTATTTCTAATCGATTTGTCTTCCAGAAAATCGGGAAGGCCATTCATCGCATTCCTCATTGCCTGCTTTACCATTTTTACACTTTCTATGATTTCTTTACTAGTAGCACGCCTTATTGCTTCTGAATAAGAAACCACATGAATTATGTCAGGCTTTAAATACATTCCATAAAACATGGTACTTACAAGCTGCCCCATTGCAGAATGTTCATCAGCAGGGAATGATAAAAGTCCAGTTCTTATCATAGTATACGAAGTAAAGGCTTCATCCTCCAAAGTTTCAATCAATTGCTTTTTTGCAATATGCTTTGCAAGATCAAATTTTGGTGAAAGACCTGGTGGTGTGCTCAACATGTATTGCGCAACATAATGTCTTACTCCTAACTTTTTAGCATTGTATGCTGCAAGATAAAACGTTGCAACTTCCATTGCATCATGTGCATACCTCAATGACCATTGGTGAGCTTCATTTATTTCTACTGGAACATTATTTTCAGCATTCCATTTTATTGCTTCTTGATTTTCCTTTATTGCTTCAAGCAATGGTCTATCAGATCTTCTATCAAGATCGGAATACCATGTTAAAGGTATAGCTGCCCATGCGTTATTAATCGTATCTTTAAGTAATTTGGAAAATTCAACCAAATTTCTTGTTCCAGAATAACATCTCATTAGTGGGTAATTGCCTGTTCTTGAAGCATTATAGAGTCTAATAAAATCTTCTTTCGTCCTAATTGGTGCCCCACCTGCACCGTCTTGTTTTCTATCCATCTTTTCAGGTTCAAAAAAATACTGCTGACAATTTTGGTCAGGTGCAAGTGAAATAATATCAAGTAGGCCAGATTCAGCAAGAATTCTTATATGCTTTTCCGTTTCCTCTAGACTTGCAAGCCCTATATGATGCCTAATAAGAGGATAAGGCCTTTTGTAAATTATTCTCTCAGGTAAAAACTGTGGAGGTATTTCTTTTTTTTCCTTATCCTTTTTTGCGTTCCTGAGCCATAAAATAACTTCGTCAATGTCTTGTGAACCATCAAAAATTTTAGAAATAAACTCAAATTTTCTTGCAACAGCTGCCGTTTCAACTGTTCCACCAAATATGTAAACCTTATCAAGTAAATTCTTTTCTTTTATCATTTTATAAAACTCATTTAAAAGCTTTTCAAGTGCTTTGGGATCAAGTCTGTATGAAATAGCAACTATATCTGGATCACTCTCTACAATTGCACCAACAAATTTTTCTAAAGGAACTGCCCCACCAAGGTAAATTGATTTATAGCCCTCTTTTTCTGCAAGCTTTAAAAAATTCAAGACACCAGCAACATGTACACAGCTACCTATCGAACCACCTAAAATCTTCTTCACCATTTCACACCCCCTTGTATATCAGATTCTTTATCTCATCAAGGCTTAATTTACTAATTCCTAAACGTTCCAAGGTCCTACCTTCTCTATAAAAATCACGCCCCATCATTATTGAAGACAGGTAAATAATAGAATCTATCGCGGGAGTATTTATACCTAATTTTTTTGCCATTTCAGATATTGGAACAAGGCTCATAGGCACATCTTCAAATATATATCTATTTTGAAGACTCGGCGGTGCGATAATTCCTTGGTAGCCAGCATTGTTATGTATAGCTTCATACAAGTTGTTACCTAAAACATCGTATGCATAATTTAACCAATCTTTTGCCGTCATTGGCTCAATTCCAAGTGTTCTTGCAACAGAACATCTTTCTGCATCTATCTTTTCTAGAACTCTTGCAACTGAAGGAGTAATACCTTCAAGATAAAATTCAAACTTTCCAAACGTGCTTTCAACACGTCCGGAGTTAAGAATAAGAGTTGCTGGATGAAAAACCGCACCAATGTTATTAAAACTAGTATAAATTATAGAATCCACTACATGAAACTCGGGGACTATATCTTCAATAACCTTTTTCAATTTTTCATTTTTTGTCGATGGAATTGCAGAAATTGGAACAGCATTTTTAACCCTAAATATGTGAGAAACTCCAGGATTGGAAGTTCTAGAGGCAAAAAGAAAGGTCTGAGTCTCTGCTATTATAACATCCTTATCTACCCGATTCTTTCTAAATATGTTATAAAACTCAAGTGCACCAAACGTTCTACCTGGATTTAAAATAAAAATTTGACCATCTTTTACGTATTTTGAAACTTTTTCCGCAATATCTGCATGTGCAAAAGCTGGAACAACGATCATTACTAATTCTGCATCTTTTAAGGCTTCTTCCAAGTTATTTGTAACATTCTTTATTTTTACACTACCAGTAATTTCTCCTTCCAATTTTATAACTCTAGATTTGATAAAGGATGAAATTCTTTTTAAGCTTCTGTTATATAAAGTAACAGCAAATCCCCTCATAGCTAAAAAACCAGCAAGAGCAAGTCCTCCGTTTCCTGCTCCAATAACTGTAATGTTCATTTTTATCCCCCCTAAATATAAATTTGTTTTAACAATTAATACATCAATTCGGGATCTACAGCTGTTTTTGGAAAACCTTTTTTCAGGAATGATTCTATATTTTCAAATAGTTCATCTATTCTTCCTTGCTGACCCTCTATTGTAAACCCTCCAACGTGTGGAGAAAGAACTACATTTTTGAACTTATGGATTGGAAAATTAAAAGGTAAGATAACTTGTTCATCTTTTGAAGGATACTTATACCAGACATCCGATGCAAAACCTCTTAATATGTTCTCATTAAGCGCCTTAAAAAGTGAGTATTCATCTATCAATTCTCCTCTTCCAACATTTATTAAAAACTTTCCTCTCATTTTTTCAAACATCTTTTCATCGATAATTTTGTAAGTCTTTTCAGTTAAAGGTAGTGCAAGATATATTACCTGTGCATCTGATATTGCTTCTTCTATTGAAGTTACAATCCTATCAAATCCTGCTATTTGTTCTTTGCTTCTTTTAAAACCTGTTATATGACAATCAAAACCTTTTAAAAGCTTTGCAAGATGTCTTCCAATAACCCCAGTCCCAAGTATCGCTACATTTTTTCTTTGAAGTGAGTACCAATAATCTTCTTCCTTAAATCCTACGGCAAAGCCATGCCATATTCCCTTTTCAAGGTCGTTGTGAAATTCTACTATTCTTCCAAGAAGAGCAAGGGATAAAGATAGCGCACGTTCAGCTACCATCTTTCCGTTACCGTGCGAATTTGAAACAATTATATTCCTTTCTTTTATCTTTTTCCATGGAAGTTTATCTGCACCAGTCCAAGGAATAAAAATAGCTTTTAATTTTTTTGCTTTATCTACTTGTTCTTCAGTCAAATATCCAGTAACTATTATTTCCACATCTTCTAAGACGTAATCTATATCTTTTGGAGTATACCATTCAATCTCATTAAACTCTTCCATCTTTTTTCTAAAATAATCAGTTATCTTTGTTAAAACAAGAGCCTTCATCACATTATCACCCCTTGAGTATAAATCCTATGTCATTTAAATTAGTTCCCGTTGGACCCGTTATTAAGAGATCTCTAGAAAGTTTTAAGGCATTATAGGTATCGTTATTTAAAAGAAATTCATTTGGATCATTCGAAAATTTTCTCACCTTTGAGATAGTTTTTCCATCAACAATTGCCCCTGCAGCATCCGTTGGACCATCTGTTCCATCTGTTCCAACACTTGCAATAACCACATCTTTCATATTTTCTATTTCAAGTGCTGCTGAATAACAGAGTTCTTGATTTCTTCCACCTTTTCCGCTTCCTTTTACCTTTACAACAGTTTCTCCACCAAAAATAATACAATATGGTGTTTTTAATTTACTACTTTTTGCTATACTTGCAATAAACTTTCCAGCTTCTTTTGCCTCACAATCAAGTCTTGTAGTTAAAACAAGTGTGTTTAAATTATACTTTCTTGCATGTTTTTCTAGAATATCACATGCTATATCAATACTCCCTATTATGTAATGCTCTACATCAATCTGCTTGTTGATTTTTACATCTTTTTTTAAAACATTAATTATATTTTCATTAAAATCTAAATTGTACTTTTTAATTATTTTGTAAGCATCTTCAAAGGTACTACATGCTTCATATGTTGGACCTGATGCAATGTACCTTAAATCATTTTCAAGTACATCTGATAAAACCAATGTAATTACCTTTGATTTAACAAAATTTAAAAACCTTCCACCTTTTACTTTTGAAAGTCTTGAGCGAATAGTATTAATCTCCTTAATATCTGCACCACTTTTTAAGAGCTGCGTCGTTACATCTTTTAAATCATCCAATGAAAGTCCATCTTGCAATAGTTCAAAAGTAGATGAACCTCCTCCAGATATTAAAAACAATAGGATATCATCTCTTGATAATTTTGAAAATTTTTCAACGGCAAATTTTGTAGCAGAAAGTGAGTTTTCATCCGGTAGAGGGTGCCCTGCTTCAAATATATCAAAATTTTCAATATTTCCAAAATTATATCCATATTTTGTTATAACTATTCCATACTCTATATCCAATACATCATTTGCAGCCTTTGCCATCTTCCATGCTGCTTTTCCAATTGAAAGAACATATACTTTCTTATCAACCCTTATTTCTTTTAACTTTTCTTTTACTAGCTTTTCAGGTTGGATATCTTCTAAAGTATCAAAAATTAGCTTTTTTGCTAACGTTTTAAGTTCCATATAAATCATCTACCATGCTTACATTCCTTAATGAATTTCTCTTTTTTCCAATTTGATAAAGCCTTTTTACTAGTTTAACCTTTTCAGGGTCTTCACCATCCAAACTTTTGTTATTTACTAGCTTATCTAATATCCTATCAAGAGTAGAATAATCAAGCCCAAATATTTCTTCATCACCAATTCCTGGAATTAAATCTGGTGAAGCTGGTTTCATAATTATTTTTTCAGGGACATTTAATTCTTTTGCAAGTTCGTATACCTGAGTTTTATAAAGATGCAAAATTGGTTCAATATCTGTTGAATCATCTCCCCACTTTACATACAACCCTGTTAAAAATTCTGTTTTATTAGTAGTTCCAACAACAGCGTAATTCCTTCTTTCCGCCTCTTTGTATAGATAAACCATTCTCACCCTATGTTTTGCCCTATAGTAGCTTATACCTTTTAAAAACTCTTCATCATAGATTCCTTCTATATCAAATTCAAAAGGATTACCTTTTTCTTTATACTTTTGCCATCTTCTCTTTGCAAAATTTTCCTTTACCTTCCAGGGCACAAAAAATGCTGGTGGGTAATATTTATAAATGCCAAGTGCTCGAAGAATCTTTGTAATATTCTTTATTTCATATTCAACTCCAAAGTATTTACAAACAAAAACAGCATCTTTAACTGAATCTTTAGGACTATCTCTTTCAGGCAAAATAAAGCACTTTATCTTATCCCTATCAAATGCTTTTACAAGAAGTGCTAAAACTACTGCTGAATCAAGTCCTCCACTAACTCCAAGAACTAATCCTCTAAAATTATATTGTGCAACTGTCTCTCTTAAAAAATTAACAATCTTTTCACTCTTCTTCGTCAACATCCTTTCCCCTCAATTTCGCAATTTCCTTTAATAACTTTTTCTCAGAGCGAGATACTCTTTTTGGAATATCTACTTTGATCTTTAAAATTAAATCTCCCCTTCTTCCCGTTCTCATATCTGGTACGCCTTCTCCGTATACATAAATGTTTTCTCCATCTTGAACACCTGATGGTATCTTAACTTCTTTAACTCTACCGTCAGGCATCTTAATTTTTACTTTGGTTCCAAGTATTGCTTCAACATAATCTATTTTTATCTCCTTTATTAAATCATTTCCACGTCTTTCAAAATCAATATGTCCTGTAATTCTTACATTTACATATAAATCGCCATATCCACCACCGTTATACCCTGCATTACCTTTACCTTGAACTCTAATAACGGTTCCGTTGTCAACTCCAGCTGGAATTTTTACTTCCACTCTATGTCTTTTTCTTATTCTTCCACTGCCACCACATACATGACATGTCTCTCCAGGTATCTTTCCTGTGCCACCACATTGATTACATGTGTATTGATTTACAATAACTCCAAGAAACGTTCTTCTTTCTTCTCTAACTACCCCTGTTCCATGACATTTCGGACAGCTTACCCATCCACTTCCTGGCTCTACCCCTTCACCATTACAATGACTACATACCTCATACCTATCGTATTCAATTGGGATAGTTGTTCCTGTAAATACCTGCTCAAAAGGCACATCAACAGTTATATTTATGTCTTCTCCGCGTTTTGCTCTTCTTTGTTTTTGTCTTGAAGATGTTCTTTGATCACCAAAGAATATGTTAAATATATCGTTATTAATAAAATCACCAAAGTCTTTGAATATATCTTCAAAACCACCAAAACCACCAAAGCCACCAAAACCGCCTCCACTACCAGCGTTTGGTGGGACATCACCTACATATCCGAACCTATCGTACATTGCTCTTTTTTCAGGATCAGAAAGAACTTCGTATGCTTCTTGTATTTCTTTAAATTTTTCTTCCGCTTCTTTTCTATTTTGATGATTTCTATCCGGATGCCATTTTTTTATTAATTGTTTATATGCCTGCCTTATTTCTTCTTGAGACGCATTTCTTGAAACACCAAGAATCTCATAATAGTCTTTTTTGGCCATATATTTCACCTCCTAGGCTTAATCGAGACCTTTACCTTCACAGGTTTTAGAACTCGTCCATTAAATTTGTAACCATCTTCCACAATTTCAACAATTGAATATTCTTCTTTTTCTTCATCCTCAACTCTTTCTACAGCCTCATGCTCAAACGGGTCGAATTTATCTCCAACTTTAATTTCCTGCAAACCAAGTCCTTCTAGTATTTTAAATAAGTTTTTGTATATAATTTCCATTCCCTTGAAAAATTGTGTTTTTTTAGTCTCATCATCAACATTTTTAAATGCTCTTTTAAAATCATCAATTATAGGAACTAATTTTTCTACAATTCTACCAATTGTTGAAATAGAAATTTGTTCCTTTTCCCTTGCAACATCTTTTTTATAATTCTCAAATTGAGATTTTAAAATTCTAGCGTAATTTTCAAATTCTTTTAACTGATTTTCAAGTTCCTCAATCTTTTTTGATTGTTCATCAATTATTTTTTCTAAATCTTTTTCCTTTCCTTTTTCTTTCTTTTCTTTATTAGCATCCTCTTTAACATTTTCAACTTTTTCATTTTCAATCATTTTTTCTTTTTTCATTTCCTTTTTTTCCATATCTTCCACCTCCATTATTCAACATTTCTTGCAACAACAGTAAAGTATTCAGTTAATCTATTCACTACATATTCCACACTATCGAATACTCTGTTGTAATCACTAAATTTATCAAAAATAACAGCTATTTTCCCGACTTCTCTGTTGAAAACAAAGTACGGCATTATCAAAATTGAATACTGCTCAAAGTTTTTAATATTATGCTCTTTTCCAATGAATATGCCTTCTCCAAGTTCAAAAATCTTAGAATAATATTCTTCATTTGTTGAAAATCTAACAATCTCTTTTAACTTTTCTTCATCGAATCTTTTTGCATTAACAAGATTAAAAACACCTTCTGTAATATATTCTTCATACTTTTCAGAAGCTATCTTTTCTGAAAGTTCAATAAATTCTTTCAGCCTTCCTCCAACCCATGAAAATCTTTCAACAACTTCTCTCAGTTTAGCCCTAAATTCACTAAGCAAAATTCCATCAAGACTTTTGTTTAAAAATTCTTCTATTTCTTGAATATTGTAAATTTCTGAATGCTGAATTGGAAGAACTGATGTAAGTCCAAGTTCGGTAATTATATTAACAATGGAAAAGTTTTTAGTAACTGGTGTTAAAACAACTCTTCTAATTCTTAAATACATAGGATTAGGTTTTTCAATTATAACAAAAGCTTTAACTGTGGTTGCAAGTAGCTTTGCAGCACCTTGAATAATCTTATCCAAGTCACCTATTGGAAAATCTATACTAACGTCTATAGAACTTCCTGATTTCTTTGTTTCTTTTCTAAGTTTTAATATTTCATTTACGTAAAATCTTAAACCTTTATCTGTCGGGACTCTTCCCGCAGAAGTATGTGGCTGAAATACGTATCCAAGATAATCTAACTTTCTCATATCATTTCTTACAGTTGCACCACTCCACTCAAGATTTGTAGATTCTAAAATCTTTTGAGAACTTACTGGGGTCCCAGATTTCACATATTCTCTTACAAGACAATATAATATCTGCTCTTGTCTTGTAGACAATTCTTTCATTTTCTCACCCCATTTATCAGCCATCTTATCACTCTTTATCTTTGTCTGATAATAGTATATCATAAAACGATTTTACAGTCAAATAAATAAAGGCTCCAATATGGAGCCTTTATTTTAAAAAATATTACTTTTATTTAATTTACCGCTTTATCTTTTGTCTCTACTCCCAATACAAGAGTCATAACCGCTGCAAATATAGCAAACAAAGACACAAATGAAAGAGCTGCTACTATAGATTTGTCAACGAAATAACCAGTAAAGTACGGGGCAATAATTCCTGCTATTCTTGCAGTTGCACCTGCAACACCATTTGCAGTTCCCCTAAATGAAGTTGGAAATAGCTCAGGAGTATATGCGTACACAAGTCCCCAAACTCCCAAAGTGAAAAATGAAAGGATCAATACTATAAACAGAAAGCTCAAATTGCCAGTTGCAAGCAGCAATAGGAAAGAAGATAAACCCATACCTATGAAATATGTTGCAAGAGTTTTTTTACGTCCCCACTTTTCAATCAAATAAGCAACTGAAAGATAACCCGGAAGCTGTGCGAGATATACAAAGAATGTATACCATTTTGCCTTTGTAATAGTTATCCCTAAACTTGCAATAAATATCTTTGGTGCCCATGAAAATAATGCATAATATACAAAACTAACCACAAACCAAGATACAATAACTAAAATAGTTTGTTTTATATGTTCTTTTCTAAAAAGTCCACTGAAAGTTACCTTTACTTTTTCTATCTCTTCAATATTTTCAGGTACTTTGTTAAAAATCTTTTTTAAACCTTCAACCCCTCTTTTTTCAAATATATATTTTGGAGTATCTTTTTTTCTAAAAAACGGAATTAAAGAAATAATTCCAATTGAAAAAATATAAAAATCCCATCTCCAGCCTAATTTTTCGCCCAAAGTGACAGCAAAAAGAGCTATTAAAATACTACCAACAGCCCAACTTGCCTCTAATATCACTAAATATCTTCCCCTAAGCCTGATAGAGGTATACTCTGATAAATAAGTATTAACTGAAGGCAGCAAACCTCCATATCCAAAACCAGAAAGAAGTCTAAATACATATGCACTACCAAAAGATTTTGAAAAACCAAATAAAACAGTAAATATAACAGTAACAAGCAAATAAAATATTACACCAATCTTTCTTCCAAAATAGTCTAGTATAATTCCAGAAAATAATGCACCTAATAGCATACCAATAAAAACTGAGCTAATTAAACTACTTGCTTGTACTGTTGTTAAATTCCACTCAGAAACAAGGTCAGGAACAACAAATGGCATTACCATTACACCTGCTGATCCGATTATCCAAAGAATCGAAGTTAAAATCAACAAATTTTTTTGTTCTTTCTTTGAGACAATTAAATCAACCACTTGATCTATCTTCATTTTTCCACCCCCAATAAATATTTACTTATTGCATCCAAAACATCATTCATTATTTTTTTGTTGGGTGCTTCAATAGTATGTATATGAACTCCTCCAGACAATTTTAATAGAGGAGTTGCATTAGAACTCTCCATCAGTGCCATAAATTTTGAAATATCATCCATAGTTTCTATATCAAGCCTTCCTTTTATTTCACCATATAGAGGATGCTCGACAATAACATCTATTACCTTCCCACCAGCTTTAACAATTTTTAACAGCTCATCATATATTTCATCTTCACTATGTTTTACGGCAATCATCTTTCTTACAACATCTCTCTTTTTTTCTAAAATGTATCCTTCTCTGGTTGAATAAATCTTATATCCTTTTGTCTTTAACACAGATATATCTTGAACGATAACTTGTCTACTTACTTTTAAAACTTCTGCCAAATCTCTTCCTTTAACTGGCTTATTTGAATTTTCTAAAATACTTAATATTTTTTTTAATCTTTCTTTCATATTATCACCTCAATACAAGTTTACACAAATTTACAGCAGATGTCAATTGATTTGTATAAAGCATACATAAATATCAAAACTTTTAAAAAACAACTAATTATTTTTTTACATGTCAAGAGTGCATCTACTTCCATTTTTTTAACCGATACGCCAAAAATAATATATAAATCTTGCTTTTATAATGTTTTCCCTTTATTTTCTTTTGACTTTCATAAACTATATTTTATTTTTTATCCGCTGCCAATTCTTGATCATAAAAGCAATTTTTTACCCAATTTCAAACTATCTTGGCTGGACTACTAAATAACATTAGAAAAATTATATTAATAAAATAACAATTTATTATTAACAATTAAAAATCACAAAAATATTTTAAGATAAAACGTCATGTTAACACTTTTGTAACCAATTTTGAAAAAAACTCTTTTTTACTAGTTTCCTGTTTTTATATTTGTAACTTTTATGTTAACAAATTAAAATTAGACAAATTTTTAGGAGATGTTTCCGAAGATAAAATTAAATGAAAGCTTATAAATACTACATTTAACTTACTGTTTACTTCCGCTCAAAGGTTTTGTTACTTTTTCTTGTTATATTTATTTATATAGTATAGGTTTAGAATCTACCTATGAGGAATGAAAACACAAATTCATATGTATCCATAATTACACCTTCACTTAGTTTAGAATCTACCTATGAGGAATGAAAACATGTTTCCGGCACTGGCTCTATGAGTCAACTAGGAAACGTTTAGAATCTACCTATGAGGAATGAAAACGGACTAGTTACTGCTCCTTGTGGCAAACGTCCTTTATATGGTTTAGAATCTACCTATGAGGAATGAAAACGATTCTAAAACATAGTCGCTTTTTGTTGAACCAAAGAAATCGTGTTTAGAATCTACCTATGAGGAATGAAAACGTACGAAACTGTCTCCAATTTGCAACGGGGATAATTGTTGTTTAGAATCTACCTATGAGGAATGAAATTGCATAATGATGTTTACCATAATAATCTTCATCAACATAAGCGTTTAGACTCTATCGTTGAGGTTATTATAGATAAAACATTTATTTTCTTCACTTTATGAAATTTTATAGCTTAATATTATCTAAACAAACAAAAAAAGGAGGGATAACCTCCTTTTATTTTGTTACTTATTATTTATAACTTATAAATTAAATTTAGTTTTTAATTTATCGATTCCTGCAGAAAATCTAATGCTGCTTTTACAAAATATTATTTTTTAAATATTCTCCTAGTTTATTACTGCTCCCTCGTTTTATTTTTTCTTTTAAAAACAGCCCTAGAAATTTGCCTTTTCACTTTCTACTTATACTACTTATATCTGACAACCTTTTTTTACTTTCCTACAACATTCTATGTTTTACTTTATACCATATTGAAAAACGAAGATTTCAATATTGAAAACAATAAATCACTTTTTAAATCTACCATAACCCATAGAAGTTTTTGCACCTATTCCATATATAGTTAGAAATTCTTCAAAATATTCTGATATTTTTTTATTTTTATTATCATCATTTTTTTCTGATACTATAACATATCTAAATACATATGTTCCTTCAAATACACTAATAAAATTAATTGGAACAGGTTGATAAACATCGTTTGGCACATTTTCGCTCAAATAGTACTCCTTAAAATGTGGATTTAAAATATCAATTCCTAATTTGTATTTTTCTGGGACAGCATCGAAAAAGAAAATTTCAGAAGAATTCTCATTATTTCCAAAAAAAATAAGATCGTTTTCATCAATTTCATCTAAAAATGCTTTAAATGACCCTTTAATAGATTGTCCTGGAATAACAGGCAAGCCATAATTTCTATTTAAATAAATTCCAACTTCGTAAGCTGAAGGAATACCTGAACCAATTAACAAGGGAGAACTCAACTCAAAACTTTTTTCATATATTTGATACCCTGAAGTTTGAAGCTGCTTTAAAGCTTTCGAAAATACATCATTTAAAATTTTTGAATTTTCATAAATATATCTATTATTATTGAAAAATACTTTAAGTATATTATTTAAATCTTTTAATTTATCCTCATTTTTCTTTTTAGATAAATTTTTATGTAAATTATAATAAACATACTTATCATAAAACAAACTAAATGATTTAATATTTTTATTACCCAAATCTTCTTTATAACCCACCTTCATATTATCACTCCCACAAATTAATCAATATCAATGTAGATATCAACATATCTCCTATGCCATTTTATAAATTCTATAAATTGTTCCGAAAATTGTTTATAAGCTTTTTTGAAAGATTCACTTTCTAAAAATTCTAATACTTCTTGTTTAATATCTTTAATATCTTTATTGTTTACTACATAACTATCCTTAAAATATTCTTTTAAAAATTTTTGAATATCTTTTAGTACATAATAGTAATTATTTTTATCTTTTGTTTTAGAAATAATAAAAACTATTGAAGCGTATAACCCATTCTGCAAAACTAACGCACCTAAACTTTTCACTAAACTTTTATAACTTTTTTTTAATTCATTATTACTTTCCATTTCCTTTAAATTTTCTTTTATTTTATTTTGAGAAAAGTTCTTTATTTCAATTTTATTTCTCATTTTTATCTTCCCCCTTAAAAGGTAAAAATGAAATATAAACGATCCCCTTCCCTATTGAAGCATTACCACCTATATTTAAAAATTTTGAATTTAATTCATCAATTTTTTTTAATAAATAATCTGCGTCATTAACTAGTAATTTTGAAATAAAAAACAACACAGAATCTTGTGGAATATATTCCTCATACCATAATGCTCCTTTATCAACTGTTCGTTTTTGAGGGTTAATTCTTATTCTTGCAATAACTTCTGTACTATTAGTAACAAAATATGAAAAATCTTCATCACTTAAAATAACTAAATTACTAGAAAATCTCTCAAAAAGTCTTTCATCAGGAAAAATATTTCTTAAATGATTTACAAAACTCATTAAATCTTCAGAATACTCAATGTCTTGCTCAAATTCTTCCAAGCAAATTTTAGAATCATTGATTGTTGACAATGCTTTATAATCCTCTTTATAACTTATATTTATTTTCTCAATTAGTTTTTTAAATTCTTCTAGTCCAACAACGTCAAATGCTATTTTTAATCTAGATAAAATTAACGGACAAGTTATCCATACAATTCCTCTATCGATACTTCTAACGGGATAAAAAGCTAATTTCCCCTCTGAAAAACTTACCTTACCAGCTTCGGATGCTTCGTTGTCTTGAAATTCCGTTCCAAAAATTTGTGTAATGTCATTATAATTTATATTTATTAACCTGCTTATCTCATTTCTAATTGCCCCCTTAACACCATTTATTACAGGAAATCTTGTATGAATCTCTCTTTGAATTGGTTGATCAACTATTCCAACATCAAAACCTTTCCCAGCATGTATCTGTGTAACAGCATAAAAAAATCCTATTCTTCCTACTTCATGATTCATAATATTACCTCCCCTATTCACAATTTTCTAATACTATAAACTTTCCATAATTATATTCATTAAATTCCTCAGTTAATTCTAAATTTTCTAAATACTTTTCTTCAGTAAAAAAAACTGAGCCTGGTGGAACAATTCTAAACATTTTACCTGGCTTGTTTTTCTTTAAATCCCATCCAGAATAAACCTCAGGCTTGTAATTGCAAACAGCAACAATTTTTTGCCTGATATATTCGCTCGTTGGAAGAAATCCATTTTTAAAAACGGCAGGAGTTAAAAGCATCAATCCTTTAATCTTACTACTGCTTTCTTTAGAAAACAAATCAGTTTCAATTTCGAAAATTTCTAATCTTGCCAATTTACCTTTACTTCCAATATTTACTGTGTTAATTTTATTTTCATTTAAAAACTGCTCAGTCTTTTCATCAATAAAAACCCCAAATCCTGCCCCATCTCTAAAACGGTAGGTTGATAATAAATAAAATGCCCCATGCTCCTTATCTACCATTCTTTTTTTATTATCTAGTGCTATACCAACTTTTCTTTCTATACTAAAAGGTAAATTTTTGTTGTATTTGTGTAAGTTTAAATATAATTTTTTGTCTGAAGACTTTTTAAAAGTTTCAAGATCACTTATCGAAATAAAAGTTATTCCTTCTTCTGAAAGATTATCTATATTACTATATTTTATATATCTCAAATTCTTGTCATCAACAGCAAAAGAGTCTTGACATGGAAATCCTTTATAATACTCATACTCATATTCGCATGAATTTTCATTTTTACAAATTTTTCTGAGTTTTAAATTAGCCGGCTTTCTAAAATATATTTCATTTCTTTCCGAAACAATAAATGGCCCGATTAAATTTATTAATTTTTCTTCAATCATTTTTTCTATTTCTTTTATAGCATTTTTAGTTCCCCTTTTTCTAAAGTAAGCTGAAAATATTGCACCGTAAAAAGTTTTAATATTTGGAAAAATTGTATTTTCAAAAGTTGAAAAATTTTTTGACTTTCTGAAAGAAACCCAATCTATAGGTATAAATTTAAGAACCTTTACTTTACTCATATTTATCAACCTTCCTTTTTATGTATTCGTACTCTAATAATAGATCAATAAATTTTTCAAGGTTGTTGTTTTCAAAATTTTTACTATTTTCTTCCAAGATTTGAACATATTTTTCTAGTACTTCTATAACTTTTTCTATTCCTTTGATCTTTTTTATTCGTTTTAACACATAAGGAATTACCTGTTCTATAAATTCTTTTTTACTAATTTCCAACTTTTCATATTCAACTTTTAACCTTCGAAAGAATGAATTATATGACTTTTCTTTTTTTGTTTCGTTTTTTTCAAATAATGAGTATACAAATTCTACCTCATCTAAAATATCAAAAACTTCTTTTGATTTACTTAAATACTCCCACTCAAACACTAAATTAGTTATTTTTCCACTTCTTCTAATTGTTCTTAGAGAAAATCTGTTTCTTCCTTCATTTTTTGCTTCTTTTTCTGCTTTTCTTACCTCGTCAAGAACAAGCGACAAATTTAACTTCGGATTACAAACAACAATACCTGCTGACATTGTAGCTTTTTCTCCCATCATATTAAATAAAGGTAAATCATCTTTATAACAAAAACCATTCCTAAATTCATATATATCTCTCTTTCCATCATTTTTATTAACCTCCACTCTTACATTTCCTATTCCAGAATAAACTTTTCTTATCTTATTTGCAGCTTCTAGAACTCTATTAGCGGGAAATATCGCAAGCACATCATCTCCACCCGCATAAATTAGTTCACCTTCAAATTCTCTAACAATATGAGGTACAAAGTAAGAAAATTTGTTTAAAGTCCTACTTATAGATTTTTGATAAGTTGGATTTATTAACTTATGTTTCTTTAAAAAATCTAAATAGTCACTTGATTGTTTTTCAAGAAATTCTTTTGCTTTTGGATGAACACTTTTTAAATTATCCTCTATTTTATCGCCAGTTATCCATTTGCCCATTTGATCTCCATCCATTAATAAAACACCTAACTTATATTCTTTCACTATACTTTCTTTGTTGTTTTCTTCCTCATCTTCAGAATCTTCATAGCTTATTGGTCTTGTATTTCTTATTCCTTCACCTGCTTCATCTAAACCTACATTTTTAAGATATCTATAAAACTCCCTTTTTATTACACTTAAAGCCGACAGATTTTCTTTTCTATCTCCCTTTTCATAAATAACTAAAGATTTTAATCCTCCTGATAAATCATCTCCTGGAGTTTCAAAATCTTCAATTAAGGCCTTAAAATTTCGTGTGTTTTTTCTCAAAAAACTTTTTGCTTGAAGTATTTTTGTATGATAATTGTACATATTTGCTTCAGATAAACTATATGTATTTTCTAATTTTGACAACTGTTCATAGTAATCTTCTAACTCATTTGAACCGATAAATTTTTCCCATTCTTTAAATATCCAATTTTCTTTATTAAGCTTCTCATCACCAAATATATAAAACATAACACTTTCAACTATAATGTCAGGAAAAATATTCACTTGTCTATTCCAGTATAATTCTGGATTATTTTCAATCTCTTTTGAAAATGTGTATTCTTTTAACTTTTTGTTTTTTATCAAATCAAAGATAAACTTAGAAATATTATCTATTTCCTTTTTTATAGCACTTTTAATTAAAATTTCTATATTTTCCTCACTATTTTTATCTATGTATTCTTCTTTATATGGAATAATAGCTGTAAAAACGTTTGGTAAAGAAGCAACTTCTGGCTGCATTAAAAATTTTTCCGAATTATTTTTAAAAAAGTCATCAATATTTTCAAGATATTTTTTTACTAAATAATTATTTCTCAAATCTGGAAATATAATACAATCAAATCCAAACTTTTCACCTATTACTTGAATCCCCTTAAATGTAAGATAAGAAAGAAGATAACTTCCTGACCGTAAATCTCTAATCTTTCTTCCAGCTGCAATAAATTCTTGTACTGGACCTATACTTACAGACAAAATTAAATATCCATTGCTTTCTTCATCTGCTGTTGCAAAAGCTGAAGAAATATCTAAGTGATCTATAATACTTTGATTTGTAAGCCTTGTATCTTCCAATATTAGATACGAATAATCCGAAATTTTAGGAATTTCCCACCAAAGCCTATACGCAAGTTTTTTATAATCTTCTATTTTGGCCAATTTAGATATAAAATTTTCTTCATCGATATTTTTAATTTTTTCCTTTACTTTATGGTATTCGCTCAAATCATTTCCAGAAAACGGATGAAAAAACTTTGATTCATCAAATTCAATCCTTATTTGCTCAGAATTTCTTTTAATCTTTGTTACTTCTTGAGGAAACAATATCCTAGTTGCAGCAGAAGCAATATAATCATATCTCGGATTATTATTTTGTTCCAAGCCGACTTTATTTAATAAAGTTTTAGCTAAGTTTTTATGTCCTCTAATATTTGCCATTTTATTCACTGGATCGTGTAAAAAAGCTTCAACCTTCTTTTTCCAATTAATTTCATTCATTTATATCACCTCAAAAACTAGATTATTTTATTTAATTCTTTATATTTTTCTATTGTATTTTTTAACTTATTGTAATCAAAATCTATATTTATTGAGGATTTAAATTCTTTCTTCTTAGATTTACCTTCACTGCCATTTGTTTGTACTATTTTCTTTAATACAATTTTTGAATTTTTTAAATGTATTTTACTTAATAAAACAATTAAATAAACTTTATATTTCCCATTCCTCTCTCTCCACAATTTTATTGTTAGTAAAGATGATTTTCTATATTCATTTCCTTTATCATCTAAAGCATTTAATTTATAGTTTGCTTTACCATAAAAGAACAAAACAGGCAATCCAAGTAATGCATCATTAAAATCAACTTTCTTTTTGTCATTAAAATTTTGTATAGCATCTTTAAACGCAGAACCTCTTAACTTTTTTTTCAAATTTAAATATGAAAAATTATTTTTTTTAGAAAAATATATATTCCTAAGAGCATTTTCGTATGAATAAAATTCTTTTTTTAATTTATATACATAAAAAAATCCATCAACAAACGCTGGAAAATCAAAAGCCTCATTACTTATGCTACTACTATTATTCGTAATACTTTCCTTATTTTTCTCGTTTTCTTTTATAAAAATTTTATCCAAATATTTTATCTTTTCCTCTAAATTCTTTAATATTGTACCTATGTCCTCTAATTTAATATCTCTTTCTATGTTTCTTATAACAAATTGTCCAAATCCTTTCTTTACCTTTGCTCCAAATCCTCCAACCAATGAAATTAAGACAAATAAATCCTTGATAAACTCCTTAAATTTATGAAAATATTCATCTACTTTATTACAATCTTTTATTTTTCTTTTGAAAAATGATTTAAAAAATATAAAATTTACCAAAAACTCACTCCTAGAATCTAATAAACTTATTTTTTCATTGAATTTTATTTCATTTTTTTTAGTAAAAATAACACCATATAATGGATATCTCAAAGCCTTTAACTCAGATAATTTTATTTTCCTTTCTTTTTGCAAAGTAACTGTTACATCAAAAAAAGACTTGTTATTAATAGAACCAAATATAATATCTTCCAATTCTTTGATCTTTTTATAATTATTTCCAAAAACTCTTGCAGCTGTTGCCCTAAAGTAATATCTCATTACTCCACGTACAGTTTGTGGCAGAAGAATCGAATCTTTATATTTTCCTCTGCGATTTATCAATGGAGAAATAAATTCAATATTAAATTTTAAAGTTTCCAAACCTTTCATAAAATCACTCTCCCTTTAAAATCCTAAATTAACTCCACACATCCAAATCCCATTGAATTTTTCATTCCTATTCCAGCGTCATAAGCAACCTTTAGTAACTCAAAATCTCCATATATATCAAATGCAGTAAGCCAACCAAAAATTACCGTATTCTTATAAACTACCTTTACTCTTTTTGGATTTTTACCTACATGTTTTATTTCAATATTATTTTTAGATATGCTTCCATAAAAAGCAGTGTATTTTTTTAAAATGTTTTCATATACAAGAGATAAAAATTTACTTGAATCCGGTTCATAAAAAATTGTTTCTTTTTTATTTTCATAATTAAACAAAGTTGAATAAACTACCACGGGAGATTTTGTTGAAACTCTAAGATAATTTGCAGAAGGAAAGGACTTTAAAACAGCAGCTTTAACATATATTTTTTCACCTAATACATTTATATATCCTTTCTTCAAAATATAATTTATAATATATTCGACCATAGCATCATCTAACGAAGATATAATAAGCCTTGCACCATTGAAAAAAGCTATTTTATTACCAAATATTTGAAATTTCCCAAGCAATCTTGAAAAAGTATATAATTTGAATTTTCTTTTTCCCAAAACATACCCTTCATCGTGTATAAATTTTCTATATCCGCTAGAATCTATCATGTTTATAATGATAGACTGTAATATATGATTATAATGAATTGGAAGCTCTAACTTTTCAAAATCTAAATCTAAATAAATTCTCATTAAACTCCCCCTATATTGCTTTTCCTAATTCACATATTTTTTCTTCATTTAACCTTATGCAAACCATTGAATTATACTTTTTCAAATAAAAAGTGTTTTTAGATAAACTACCATGAGCAACAAAGTTTCTTTCTTCTCTTGAGAAATTTTCTTTACTATTTTGTTTTTTTAATTCATCATTTTCAGGTTCTAGTTCTTTTTTTGTATTTTCAACCTTTTCTTCGCCTTCTATACTTTCATTTTTCCTTGATTTGAGAATCTCTAAATCAAAAAGTATTTCTTCTCCTTCTTCTATATAATCAAACAAACTTTCAATCTCTTTAATCTCTTTTTCAAGAACCAATGAAATTTGATTTTTAAACTCATCAATTTTCCATATAAAATTTGACAATTTCTTTAGTTCATCATATGGTATTTCAGTACAGTATTTTGTTCCATAAATATTTTCAAAGTAAATCTTAAATATACTGCCAAGCACCAAATATTTTATACCTTCTGAAAATTCTAACTTCCTAAGTACCATTTTTAATTTTTCATCACTATCTCTAATTTCAATTGATGAATTATACACTTCTAATGATTTATCAACTACATATTTAAAATCAACTCTATTCATTGTATATAAATATAAAAGAGGAAGACCGTAATAAATAGACTTTAAATATAATTCTAAATTTAAAAAAATATCATTCAAACCCATATTTTTTTCATTTCTTAATCTTTTTTCAAATTCTCCAATATAATTTTTCCCAACTTCTTTTCTTTCATTAACAGACAAACCTCTAAAAACATTAATAGTTTTTTTAGCAAAATCTTTTTTATAAGATATAGACTGTTCAAATACTTTTTCTTCAACAACATAAACATTAATTTTATTTTTTCCCTCTGCTGAAGTGTTAATTACAGGCTCTGCATTTGTAAGTTTAAAACGTACCTTTTTGAAATACGCCAATATTGGTAAAATATCCATTAACGTTCTATATAAAACATTAGATTGATAATTAATACCAAAACTAATATCAAATATCACTTCAATTTCTTCAGAATTAATTACTTCTGGTCTTGAAAAAATATTCAAAAGCTGAATTAACGTCATATAATATGTATCATTCATGTTTCCAACAAATCTAAATTCTTTATAACTTCCAACACCAGGAATAATATGTAAATTTAAATTTCCTTTATAATCTTTACTTTTAAAATAATCAGAATACTTATTTTCCAGACTAGTAATAATGTCTTCGTATTTAAAATCTTCTTTTTATAAATCATTTTTTTCTACCAAAGTATCTAGTAAAAAAAGCTCTGTAGTATCAACCCCAAAAGCTTTGTACATTAAATCTGGTAAAAACGGACTTACAAATGTGTTTTCGTTGTAATCAATAGAATATTCAACTTCTTTATAATTACTAATCTTTCCAAAGGTGGAAAAAAATAACTTCATAAAATTACCCCCTAATTTTTTCTATTTTAAATACCTCAATATAATCACCCGTATTTTTATCAAAGTGGAATATTGAACCCTTTGCAAAATCTCCAAATGAAAGCCCTACTCCAAAAGCTAATGGAACCGGACAACTCATAAAGAAAAAGACGTTTTCACAAGAATGTTTAAATTGTATGTTCTGAGTAATAGACATTATTTCTGAAACAATTTCACTCCAATCTTCTGCGGGTAAATTCCCTTTTCCAAAATTTGGTTCAATTAATACCAATTTTGAATCAATATTATTTTTGCTTAAAAAGTTTTTAACTGCATCATATGGATTGTGAGAAGCAAAATACAATATAAATGCACAATTTTTACCATTTTCATTTTCCACTGAATACTTTACAAATTTATAATCATTTACTATGTTCTTTACCTTTCTAACATTGTCAGTCAGATCAATAACAGGCTTATATTCAATTCCTGCTTTGTGATAAACAACTAACGGATTTTGAACACCTAAAGCTATACCTAAAGCCATAGAAAATGATGCAGGCCCCATTATTGCAATATGGGGGATACCTCTATTTGATATAATTTTGTAAAGCAAGCTATTTACTTCTTTTAAAACTTGTCCCCAATCATCATTCAAGCTATCTTTGACAAAAACTTTATTTACATCGTAAATTTTTTCAAAAATATCACTGTATTTTATTTCAAATTTTTCGTTAACTGCCTCTTTTAATTCTTCATATGAAGTTCTAATATATTCTTTATCTTTTGCCATTAACGAAATTAGTATTGGTATATGTATTTTCTTTGCTTCAAAAAATTCCTTAAGTTCAAATACATTATCCACATCAAAAGCACTTATTAGTTTTAAATTATTTTCACTACAAATTTTCATTTTTAAATCTAAATATTCAATATTTCTCTTGATATTCCCTTTTTCATCAATTTCTCCAGTAAATGCTATATTTTTAGGAATTTTTTTACATAATGAACCAATAGCTACAGCAAGCTCAAAAGAATTACCCTTAAATTCACTGTCAAATATTACAATAAGTTTTTTACCAACAAGACTTTCAATTTTCTCAAGTGAACTTTTCAAGTCTGGATTATTTGTAAAACTTTTTTTTGATTCAAAAATAATTGCTCTGGCAATTTTTCCGTTTCCAAGTTTGTTTACTGTAGGGAAAAAAACTTCAACAAAATCGTTTTTGTAAATATCAAATATTATTTCTTCTTCTCCATTAAAGAATTTTTTTAATAATTCTTGATTTAAATCAACAATCTTTTTTTCTTTAATTTTTTTTACTATCTCATAAAAAACAAGAAATTCATTATCAAAGTCTTCCGCATTTATAAAAGACTCAATTGCTTCCTTTACTGTAATGTCGTCACGCTCCAAGATTTTTAAAAAATCAGAAGAATTTGAACTCAACAGCCTTGAAAACATCAATCAATCACCTCAATAACTAAAAATTTTTTTAAATCTTCAACTGATACTTTTATATTATTTGACACAAAGGCATTTGGCAGTTCTCCTTCATAGATAACCTGGTTTTTAAAAATCAACTTTCCTTTTTTACCAATAGCGTTATCTTGCAAATAAACTTTTAGGGTATTGTTTTCAACAATACCAACAAAATTTTCCCCTCTTAAACTATTTGTCCCTGCAACTAACGCAAATTCACTAGCGTATGGAATATTTATTTCTATTATTTTGTCTTCTTCTTTGGTCTCATCAAAAATCTTCTCAAAGAAAATATCGTACAATAAAGATATTTGGTCGATCAATAGATCAAAATATTCTTTTCTTGGACCTGTATAGATTTGTTCTTCTAATTCTTCAACATTTTCAGCAATTTTGTTGATATCTTCTTTTACATTTATAATGACTTGACAATAATTTTTTGCAAAATTATCTTCAATATAAAAATTTACGTGTGTCACGTAAACATAATCAACTAAATGATTTATTTTTATTTTTAAAGCTTTTGAGCTACTTAAAAAAACATCTTGAGAAAGCAAAACGCATTCAGCTAAATCCCCATTTTTTTCAATAACAACTCCATACACTAAAATATCACCATAGATTACAAAAACATCTCCTGCCTCCAAGGCTTTTCCTTCAGGCACTATCTTTAGGGATTCAATATTTAATTTATATTTTCCAAATAAATTTTTATACAATTCAAATTCTTTCTTTAAAAAGCTCATAGTAACCTCCTACTTTTTATTTTTTTCTTCTCTATTATTATGACGAATCTTATCACAAATTTCTGACATATAGATTTTCACTGCTATTGCAAATTCTTTTTGATCTATTCCAAAATCTTCTACTAAATTCCTCAGTTTTTCTTTTAATCTTTGAACCATTTTATACTTTGCATCCTTTGATTTTTCACTATAGAATATTTCTTCATTGTAGAGAACCTTGTAAAAATAATAACAAAGTTGCATATTATCTAAAGATTTTAACTCTTCAACAAAATACTCTGCAATAATTTCAGATTTTAAATCATCAAATTCAGCAATATTTATCACATCTATCTTTTCGTTCCCGTCATCATCTTCTTTATTCAAAGAAAGTTTAGATTTATAGCTCTTTACAATGTCGATAATATGATTTAAAATCATCCTTGAAATATAACTTTCAATGTTTTCAATATTGTTTATTATTGACATCAAAATCTCTTTTTTATTTTTTATTTTTATAAATATTTCGTTTATAATTTCATTAACAGCCGAATCATAAGTTCCATATATATCAATCAATGTATCTTTATAATTAGAATGAGTGCCAATTATTATAGTTACAATTTTTTTTTATTAAAAGATACAATTTATTTTCCTCTTCTTCTTCAAACTTATTATTCAAGTACTTTAATATAATCTCTTTCACCTTTATATCACCTCAATAAAATTTTTTATATTTTTTCTACATAAACCACATTTTACAAAACTTTCCTCAATAACTTTTCTTGGAAGCTTAAACACTAATTTTTTATGGTAATTGAATGCATATGATGATTTTAATACCAATTCAGCACATTCAAAATCTTCACTGATTACACAAAACTTATTTATATCTACTTTTATTCTTGAATAACTTTTAGTTGATAAAAACAAAATTTTTAAACTATTTTTTCCATTGTCCTCAACAATAGCTGGCCTTCTTTCTCTTTCTGTACTTCTTGATTTATACAATGTATCAAAACCCAAAATTTTTGAAATTTCTTTTAATCTATATACATAACCTATCAAAGATTTAAAATCCCCCAGTTCTTTCTGAAAAATTGCATCAATCAATTGTTTCAATTATTTTTCCTCCTTCCACCTCCATTTACATTTATTATAACATATTTTTGTTTTTAGATAAACTTATTATTAAATATACACTTATCCTTTCCATCAATAACTTTTCTAAAAACCTTATTTGAATTAAAAAAATAGACTACAACACTATCCTCTTCTTCATTAATTTTATTTTTAACTTCATAGAACAATTTTTTAATATTTGATTGAGATAAATACCCTTCAAAAGTTGAATTTTGCTGCCAAACAAGGTATTTTTTTAAAATTCTATGTATTTTGTTCACTCTTTTTTCATTTACATCATAAACAAGCAAAAGATACTTCAAATAAATCACCCCATCACAAATCCCTTAAATTTTTCAACTCCTTTTAAATGTCTGATCAATTTATAACATTCATGCCTTATTACTGTTTTAAAAGTTACATTTTGATTTTCATAAATTGTAACTTTCTTATTTAATCTCTCCTCAATTTCATTTATAAATTTTTTCTTTGCATCTTCATATAAAAATACCCCATTGTTGTTAAAATTAAAGTCTTCTTTTTTAATTTCTTTTTTATTCACTAATTTCAAAATTGCTTTATCCACAATTATTGGTTTAAAAATCTCTGCAATATCAAGTTGTAAAGAAAATTTACGCTTATTTGTTTCATGCAAAAAACTTATTCTTGGCTCTAAAGAAGTTTTATATATCTCGGCTAAAACTGTATTATAAAGTATTATATTTCCAAAGCTTATAAGTGCATTTATTTCATCTTTTGGAGGTCTTTTTAGTCTTTCGTCAAAATCAAATCCTTTACGCTTTACAATTTTCCCTAAAGCTTTATAATAAGCCTTTCTAATATTTCCTTCTATGGCCATTAAGGCTGGTATATTATTTTGCTTTTTCAAACTATCCTTAATCTTTACTATATAATTTAACTCTTCATTAGTAACTTCTTTATATCCATTCAGCACCCAAAGCATATTCAAAACTGCAGATTCTAATATTTCTTTTGCAATTTCAAGCCTTTTACTTAAATCATAATAATATTGAAACTGCAAAACTATCATCTCTCCAGTTTTATTGTTCTCTGGTGGATAAAAAGAACCAATAAAATCCCCATAATAACCATAAAAAAAGGTAGGTATACCTTCTTTCGCTAACAAACCCAAAAATTTTTTATTAAAACTTACCTCTGAAAAAATCATAATTGAAGAAATATTTTTTAATGGAACAAAAAATGGATTTGAATCTTTGCTTTTTGGAACAAAGTATAACGCGTGGTTTTTTCTTTTTAGTTCCCCATCAGTAAAAATATATAAGGTTTCCATTTTTTAAACCTCCATTAAATTATATTTGTTACATTAATTTTTTTGTTCCCATAAATTTTTCTATATGGTACAAACTCCGGTTCTAATATATACCAATAAATAGTGTCTTCATCTTCATCTATTATACTTAAAATTTGATTCCTTAACGTTTCAAAATTACTCTTAGTTATTTTACCTTCTAACACTGAATTTTGAACCCATTTTAAATACTTTCTTGCTACTTTTAAAACTTTTCCAACTCTCTTTTTATTTACATCGTAAATCATTATCAAATACAAAAAAATCACCTCTTAAAACTTTAAAAAGGCCTGGAAGACCCAGGCTTTAAGTCGATATAGAAATTGCTAAAAGTGCGATAAAAGAACCCCAACCGGCAAAAGACATACCAACTTTTATCTTTTTTATCTCATCTTTATACGTCCTTACATAAATATCTATCAAATAATCATCTTCGCTTTTAATAATACTTCTTAGTTTCACTAATCTTTCGGCAGGAACTTCAGGCTCAACTACGTAATTGTATATTGGAGCAATAATACCAAATACAAAACCACCTAAAAATGGCCAAAATTTATTAACATCTTCATTTGCATGAACTCTAGCTAAAGATTCCACTTGTGATGGTGTTGTTAAAAAGTTTTGCTCACCAAAAGAGATTATAATAAAAATACTTATTAAAAGAACTATAAAAAATTTTCTCACAAAAATCCCTCCTTTAAAATTTGCTTTACACTTATAATACGATTTAAACCTTTAAAATCTGACATAAAAAATTGGAGCAATTAATTGCTCCAATTTAAAAAATATAATTTATCCATATCAATTTGTTAAATCATGATTTATTAATAATCTTCTTATATTTTTTCAAATAAGTTCTAAATATAAAACTATATTTTTTAAATAAATAATACAGTTTTCATTCCTCATAGGTAGATTCTAAACATTATTTTCAATATGCATTGTTGTACACGGATCATAGTTTTCATTCCTCATAGGTAGATTCTAAACGGAAAAAATTATTGATTTAGACACCGACGACATATTTGAAATGTTTTCATTCCTCATAGGTAGATTCTAAACTTGGATTTACAACCGGATGATGTTGTAATTGTTGCCCAATACAAGTTTTCATTCCTCATAGGTAGATTCTAAACAAGAAAAATTGCGTGAGCTTGGAAAAGCAGCGAATATACTCGTTTTCATTCCTCATAGGTAGATTCTAAACGAAATTTAGATTGGAAGGAATAGAAAAAGAATTTATATGTTTTCATTCCTCATAGGTAGATTCTAAACGCAACAACAGTACTAGCAAACGCGATGGTACGATTATTAGTTTTCATTCCTCATAGGTAGATTCTAAACCTAAAATATCAAACAACAAAGCAAAAGAACTTGCTAAAAAATATGTTTTCATTCCTCATAGGTAGATTCTAAACCTTTCCACAACCCCTGATGGGAAGGTTATTTATCGCAACGTTTTCATTCCTCATAGGTAGATTCTAAACTCGTATTAATACCTATCTTATGTGTCCTTATGTATATAAAGTTTTCATTCCTCATAGGTAGATTCTAAACTAAAGATACATAACAAAATAAAAAATTATCAGATTAAAGTTTTCATTCCTCATAGGTAGATTCTAAACTGGCTACAAAACAACTTTACAAAGAAAAAGTAGATCTCTGGAACAGTTTTCATTCCTCATAGGTAGATTCTAAACAACAAAAGAAAGCACGGTTTTTTTTCAGTGCCGCGCTTTCAGGTGTGTTTTCATTCCTCATAGGTAGATTCTAAACGCTGGAAGGAAACGTGCAATACAAGAAAATAAAACCGTTTTCATTCCTCATAGGTAGATTCTAAACAGCGCGTTACAGCAGAACTTCAAAAAGAAGAACTTGTGATTGACCGTTTTCATTCCTCATAGGTAGATTCTAAACTTTTTTCTTTTACACGAAGCAAATAAAAAATTCTGGAAAGGTCCTGTTTTCATTCCTCATAGGTAGATTCTAAACGCAACAATTGACGAAATAAATGTTGAACCAATACCGAACGTGTTTTCATTCCTCATAGGTAGATTCTAAACCCTATAACTATTCTCATAAATAAATATAACAAGAAAAAGTAACAAAACCTTTGAGCGGAAGTAAACGGTAAGTTAAATCTAGAATTTATGAGCTTTTATTTAATTTTATCTTCGAAAACATCCCCTTGAAATTTGTCTAATTTTAGTCCGTTAACATAAATGTTACATCTATTATATTATAGAAAAAGTAAAAATAAGCTTTTTTTGAATCTGGTTAAAAGTATGTTAAAAAGATTTTCTTTCATAGAATTACTTCAACACTTTTTTATAGTTAAATTTAAATTTCTTTTTAGTTAATTTTTTTATCTTATTTTCAAACAACTACAAAAGTGAATACACCCGAGTCAATATAAAAAATTATCTATCGATTAATCCTATCATTTTATGATAAGTTGTAAGTGCTTCTATTCTGCTAACTGCTATCCTAGTAATATATATGTCATCTGTTATTTTATTACCTTCTTATTAATCTTCTGTTTTAACTTTTCTATATACCGTTCTTTTATCAACATTTTTCTATATATTAATCTATTTATTTTTCTTCTCATACAATTCTTACCTTCTAGATTTTAAATACACATTTATCTTTTCTTTGATTTTCAATAAATCCCACTACTAGTATCCTTTATTTTCTTTTTATATCCTAATTTAACTTATTTTTACTTTGGCAAGATTCAATTTAATTAGCAGAACAAAAACTTTGGTAGTAATTTTTTTAAAAAACAAATAAAAAATATAATTTGGTTTTAATGGCTAACTTTAAAACACAAATTAAAAACATTAATATTATCAAATGAATTGTTATTACATAATTTTCAAGCCATTCAAGGTAAATTCATATTTCTTAAAAAATAATCATCTAATTGAATTTAAAAATACCCCATCCTCTTCACTCTGGATGGGGTACATCGATAAAATACTTTGTTATTTTAATAAAAAGAAATCATTAACCAATAGAAACTATCTCTACTTCAAATATCAAGTTTTTCCCTGCAAGTGGATGATTTGCATCTAAATAAGCCATGTCATTTTTTATATCACTTACTCTAACAATAAAGCTACTACCATCTGGTTGATGAACTTCCAACAAATGATCCACCGCAACATCTTCTGGAAGCTTTGACTTTTCAACTGGAAAAACAAGATCTTCTCTATAAGGCCCATATGCCTTTTCAAACGGAACATTGATTGTCCTTTTTTCTCCAACTTCCATACCCATCAAACCCTCTTCAAAGCCTGGAATAACTTGGTTCATACCAACTACAAATTCTAATGGCTCTTTTCCAACTGAACTGTCAAAAACTTCTCCATCCTCAAATTTTCCCACATAATGGACTTTAACTTTGTCTCCACTTTTAATACCCATGGATATCACCTCACAAAATTTAATACAATTCCATTATACACCAAATAGAAAAAAACACAAATTCAATCTTTTATCTTAAAAAACAAACTCATCAAAAGTAGAATTATTCCTAAAATTGATACTGCTTGTCCAACTCCTAATTTATCTGCAAAAAAACCCAAAACTATCGAGAAAACTGCCGTCAGTAATGTTGTAGCTTGTGATTCAACTGACAAAACTGAGGCAAGAGCATCAGATTCAACATTGTCTCCTACATATGAAACTGCAATTGGACGTCTTAAATTCTCAAGTATGTACAAAACAATGAAGATCAAAATAGAAACTATATAGAAATTAAAAATATAGCTTACTCCTGCAAAAATTACCGATAATGCACCTACAAATAATGTCAAATTTAAAGCAAATGAGGAACTTTTCTTTCCAATCTTCCATGAATTTTTAGATGCATATGAAGTTAAAAGGTAAAGAAAAAAGTACACAATACCAATCACAATGGAAGATCTCTTTTTATCATCTAACCACACAAATATTGGAATTGACAATGCAAATGATTCCAAAATAGGTTGCAAATAATCTTTTAAACTTTTAAAAATAGCAGAATAGCTTGATGTATTTAAAAGTATTTTTAAAACCCTCCAGCTTGCAACAGCATCTATAAAGTCTTTTAAAGTTTGTTTTTTTGTCTTTTTTACTTCAGCTTTATCAAGTTCATTAGGATAAGTTGCAAGATTAATTAAATTTAATATATATGGAAGAATTGCAATAAAAAATACAGTTCTATAGTTTCCGCTTACAAAAACTATAGATGCAGCAATCAATGAATTAAGTGCTGAGCCAAGCTGCGAGGCCGCTCTTGTCGCTCCATAATATTGAACCTTTAAATTTTCCATACCATTAATTTTTAAATACTGAAAAATCATTGCCTTGTGTGTACCGGTTCTAAAAGCTTCTCCAAAAGAAAAAAATATCATTGCAAGTATGTACAAATAAAACGATCTTGAAAAATAAAAAATCAAAAAGGAGATAATATAGGATATCATAGAAAAAAGCATAGATTTTTTTCGCCCATACAAATCTGCAATTACACCAGTTGGTATTTCTAAAATGTTAGTAGCAATGCTTTTAATTGAGTAAAGAATTCCAATTTGAAGATAGCTAAGACCAGAAGAAAGGAAGAATAAAATCAAAAACGGCTCAAAAAAACGCAAATTTTTCAGAAAGCCATACATTTGAAATTTTCTAAATTGTTTATCCTTCTTTATCATCTACATGCACCTCGCAAAATATTGGGTCATAATCCAAACCTAATTTCTTTGCAAATGCTCTACATCCACCAAAGCAATTGCTAAAATGAGGACAACCCTTACAATTTGAAATTAATATATCCGGGTTATAACTTTCCCAAATTTGCTTAAATGGCTTTTCCTTCAAATTTCCCATATAGTATTCTTTATCATATCTAAAATGACCACAAGGAACAACCGTTCCATCTACTAAAACAGATGCATGCTCTCTACCTGCAGTGCACAACCCTCCAGAAATATTCTCTTCAACATAAAACGTTAATTTATTTTCATACTTTTTAATTACTTTTCTAACATGCTCAACTTCTTTTTTAGTTGGCAAAAGAAGATCTTTATAAAGTTCTCCTCTGCCTACAGGGACAAATCTATCTACATAAAGTGAAACATTATGTTCTATTGCAAATTTAACCATCTCTTCAAAATGCTCATAATTTACCTTATTTACAACATGCAATACCGTAACATCAAACCCTTCTTCAAGAAAATTAAGAAATCCTCTATATGTTTTTTCAAATGCACCAGGTCCTCTAACAAAATCGTGAATTTCTGGTGTATGTCCATCAAATGAAATTCCTACCTTTAACTGTGGATAAACTTCCTTAATCCTTTTGACAATTTCTTTGCTTGCAAGTGATGCATTAGTATTTAACATAACATCGAGTCCAATACTTGCAGCATAAGAAATGATATCAACAATATCTTGCCTTATTAAAGGCTCCCCACCAATTAGATCAACAATTTCAACATTTGCATCTTTTAAATCATGTAATACCTTTTTCACCTCATCAAAAGAAAGCTCATTAGTAGACTTTTTCCCTGCATTACAATAGCAGTGTTTACATGAATAATTACAAGCAGTCGTTAGTTCAAATTCGATTATCTTCGGATACCGCATATCTCTCCCCCTTTTCTTAAGTTTTTACCTATATTAGTATATACCATATTCTTTAAAATTGTGATAAAATCTTGTTAGAAAATAAGAAGGAGGGATACAGTGAACACTAAAGATTTGTTACTAAAGCTATCATCAATTCATGGACCATCGGGATATGAACACAAAGTAACAAAAGAAATTGAAAATATTATGAAAGACTTAGTAGATGAATACCATTATACAAAAGTTGGAAGTTTAGTTTGTGTAAAAAAAGGGGAAGGTAAAGGTAAAATTGGACTACTTGCACACGTTGACCAACTTGGTTTTGTAATTTCAAAAATAACCGATGATGGTTTTGCATATGTTGCTGGTATAGGTGGATGGGATCCTAAAACCGTAATTGGTCAAAGGGCAAAAATATATTCAAAAAATAGAGAATTCTACGGAGTTTTTGGATTTTTAGCACCACACCTTCAAAAAGCAGAAGATAGAAAAAAAAATACCAACTTTTAATTATTTGTTCCTTGATATAAGTATGAACGAAAATTGGAAAGAAATTCAAGTTGGAGATATTGTAATGTTAGATGAAATTGAAGGATTTGAAAAAAACAACTTAGTATACGCACCTGCACTTGACAATAGAGCAAGTTGTGTTTCACTAATTAAAACTGCTGAAATGCTTAAAAAAATAAAACATCAATTTGATGTTTACTTTATTTTTTCCACTCAAGAAGAAATAGTTGGTCCAGGCGCTCCTACAGCAGCATATTTTGCAGACCTTGACTATGCATTTGTTATAGACGTTACACATGGAGATGAAACAATCCCTGGATTTAGAAAAATAGAAATCAATAAGGGGCCAGTTGTAGCTGTTGGACCTGTCGTAGATAAAGAATTTAACGAAAAGGTACAAAATGTATCAAGTCAATATAACATAAAGATACAATACGAGCCTATTCCAAGAAGAAGTGGTACTGATACAGACGCAGTCCAACTTGTAAAGACAGGGATAAAAACTCAATTGATATCAATTCCATTAAAGTACATGCACACACCATATGAAAAGGTCCATGTAAATGACGTTGAAAATACAGCAAAGCTTATGGCATTCACCATTTCAGAATTGGAGGTGCAATAAATGTATTTAAAAGAACTTTCTGAAATAAATGGAGTCTCAGGAAATGAAAAAAAAGTAAGAGACTTTATCATAGAAAAGATAAAAGATAAAGTTGATAAATTTTGGGTAGATAGAATGGGAAATTTAATTGCCTTCAAGAAAGGAAATGGTAAGGCAAAAGTTGTTTTGGATGCACACATGGACGAAGTTGGCTTCATGATTACAAATATTGAAGAAGACGGATCACTTTCTTTCATGCCAGTTGGAGGTGTAGATCCAAGGGTAGTAATCGGCAAAAAAGTCATTATTAACGACGAAATAATAGGGGTTATTGGCTTTAAAGCAATTCACTTGCAAGATGATCCGTATAAAGCTCCTGAATTTTCACAATTAAAAATAGATGCAGGATTTTCTTCAAAGGCTGAAGCAGAAAAAAAGGTTAAAATAGGTGATTACGTTGCATTTACAACAAAATATAAAGAAATTGGCAACTTTGCAACTGGTAAAGCATTTGACGATAGAGGCGGCTGTAGCATTTTAATAGATTTAATTGAAAGTAATGTAAAAAGTGACTATGACCTCTATTTTGTATTTAGCGTTCAAGAAGAAACAGGTCTTCGTGGTGCAGCAGTTGTTAGCGAACAAATAAAACCAGATTTTGCAATTGCACTTGAAACAACAACAGCTGGTGATAATCCTGAATTAGATAAATCTCAATGGGCAACTCATATTGGTGATGGTCCAGCTTTGACATTCTTACATTCAGGCTATGTCATCGATAAAGACTTATTCGATGCACTTGTTGATACTGCAAAGAAAAATAACATTCCGTTCCAGTATAAAAGAAGAACCGCCGGTGGAACAAATGCTGCAAGATATGCAAGAAGTACATACGGTGTTCCTGCTGCAGTAATTTCAATTCCTTCAAGATACATTCACAGCCCTATAATAGTAATAAGCCTTGATGATTATAAAAACAGTGTTTTACTAGTTAAAAAATTTCTCGAAAGTGCTCCAGTAGTAAAATAAAGCCTAATAGCAACTAAAAAACATGACCCTGAAAAATTCAGGGTCATGTTTTTTTTTACTTTACATTTGGAATTAAAACTTTCAAAATTTCTTCGTTCTTAATCCTTATATAACCTTCACTCAATTCCTTTAGCGCAATACTTACATAGTTGTTATCCCAAGTTTCAACATAAGGTTTTGCAAATTCCTTTAAATTTTCTGCACGTTTTGCCGCTGCAATTGGAATAGCAAATTTGTAGGGAATCTTCTTTAGTAGTTCATCGTAGTTAATTACCGGTCTCACTTTCACTCACCCCTTTAAAAAGCCGTTTTATCAATTCTTCGTCTAAAATTCTCCTTGTTCTGTACGATTCTGCAATAACTATAGATTTCATTGCAAGTATAGACTTTTCAAGATCACTATTTACTATTAAATAATCAAATTCAACAATCTTTGACATTTCCCACTTTGCATTTTCAAGCCTTTTTAACATCGACTGGCTATTTTCAGTTCCTCTTTTTAAAAGCCTCTCCTTCAAAACTTCATAACTTGGTGGTGCAACAAAGATAAATACTGCATCATCAAAATTTCTCTTTACCTGCAATGCTCCTTGTACATCTATATCCAATATTATTCTATTACCTTTTTCAATATTTTCAAGTACAAATCTTTTTGGCGTTCCATACAAATTTCCATGCACTTCCGCCCATTCTAAAAATTCGCCTTTTTCTCTCATTTCAATAAACTTATCTCTACTCACAAAAAAATAATCTACACCATCAACTTCTCCTGGACGTGGTGGGCGTGTAGTACATGAAACAGAAAAAACTATATTCTCTAGTTTATTCATAAGGGCACTAATAATACTTGTTTTTCCAACTCCTGATGGTCCACTAACTACAAATAAAGTCCCCTTCATATTATCCCTTTCTTCTAATTTTGTCAAGTTGTTCTTCTATTTCAAAGAATGATTGCATAAACCTTTGGGCAATAGTTTCTGGCTGAATTGCACTTAAAATTATATGGTTACTATCGGAAATTAGGATAGCTCTTGTTTTTCTCCCGTATGTTGCATCTATAAGCTTTCCTTCTTCCTTTGCATCTTCTTTTAGTCTTTTAAGTGGTGCACTTTCAGGATTAACAATTGCTACAATCCTGTCACCTGCAATTACATTTCCAAAACCAATATTAATTAAACCAAACATAAAATACACCTCCCAAATTATTCAACGTTTTGAATTTGCTCTTTCAATTGTGAATTAATATATTTGCCCTCAAGGGCTAAATTGCTAATTTCAAGCATTCTGCTTTTTGAAAGTATCGTATTAAATTCTCTGTGAACTTCTTGTGTTAGAAAATTAAATAACATTCCAACGGGTTCATCTTTTAATAAAAGTTCTTTCATCCTATCTATATGACTTTTTAATCTTTCTATTTCTTCCCTTATATCTGCTTTATCTGCTATCAAAGCTACCGCTGTTTCAAATTGGTTCGTATCCATCTCAACATTCTCAGGTAAAATTTCTTCAACACTTTCTCTCAATTTCTTTGCAATTTCCTCTTTCATATCACTCGCTACTTTTTCTATATTTAATGTAATCTCTTCTATTTTATTCACCATATTTTCTATATCTTTACATATCTTTTGACCTTCCTTTTTTCTTTCCTCAACTAACATCTCTAAAGACGATGATAAAACTTCTTTTGTAAAATTCCACAATTCTTCAACCACTTCATCTTCTATATCTCCACGAAAAATTTCTCTAAAATTCAATAAATCACCCAAAACTATCGAATTTTGTATTCCAAGACTTTCTCTTACACCTTCTAATGTATCATAGTACGATTTTGCCATAACATAATCAATCGAAAGATTTACCGGTGTTAAAAACTTAACATTTATTCTTAAATTAACCTTTCCACGGGTCAAAAAACTTGAAATTATCTTAGTAATTTCAATTTCTTTTGAAGATAAATAGTAAGGAAGGGATACATTAATATCTAATCCCTTTGAATTGAGACTTTTTACTTCACAACTTACTCTAAATTTTTCTGAAAACTTTTCCACTTTGGCATAGCCAGTCATACTTTTTAGCAAATTAATCACTCCTATTAACAATTATACACGAATTTTTAATTTTTTCAAAACTTTTTTCCCATTTTCAACTTGTTTTATCTTAATTAAAAAGACGGGACCCGAAGGGTCCCATAATGAGGGCTTTATCTCATCCGCCTACTGCTTGCTAGCTTCCTGCATTCCTCTTTCAATAGCTTTAATATTAATATCTATAAGGTCTGCTTTTTTCCCAGTTAATTTTTGCTCAAGTGCTTTTATTACACTTTCTTTTGAAACTATATTTGTAGCCCCAATTACTGCTCCAAGCATTACCATGTTTGCTACTTTTAAATTTCCAAGTTCATCTGCTATTTCATTACAATTTATTTTGTAAATATTTATTCCATCTTTTCTTTCAGGTTCTCTGTCTATAACCGACTCGTTTAAGAACAAGTATCCTCCATCAGTTACAAAGCTTTGAAATTTAAGCATTGAAGGAATATTCATAGCTACTACAACTTCTGCTTTATCTACCACTGGTGATGCAACTTCTTTGTCTTCAACTACAACGGTACAATTTGCAGTTCCACCGCGCATTTCTGGACCGTATGATGGCATCCAAGTTACACTCTTTCCCTCAATCATTCCTGCATAAGCAAGGATTTGACCCATAAGCATTACACCTTGACCACCAAATCCTGCAAATACAAACCTCATTTCTCATCACCAACCTTATCCACAAATACACCCAATGGATATTCAGGAATCATGTTTTCTTCAAGCCATTTATTTGCAGATACAGGATCAATTCCCCAGTTTGTTGGGCATGTTGATAATACTTCAACCATTCCAAATCCTATTCCCTTTACCTGTGCTAAAAATGCTTTTTTGATTGCCTTTTTAGTTTTTTCTACGTCTTGAGGTGTATTTACCTTTGTTCTTGCAAGATATGCTACTCCCCTTGCTTCTTTTAAGAATTCGCACATATGCATTGGATAACCATCATTTTCTGCTTTTCTTCCATATGGTGTTGTTGTTGACTTCATACCTAAAAGCGTTGTTGGAGCCATTTGACCACCAGTCATTCCATAAATTGCGTTATTAACAAAAATTGTAGTAATCTTTTCTCCTCTATTTGCAGCATGCATAATCTCTGCTGTACCAATTGCTGCCAAGTCTCCGTCACCTTGATATGTAAATACATATAAATCTGGTCTTGCTCTTTTCATACCTGTAGCAACTGCCGGAGCTCTACCGTGTGGTGCTATTGTTCCATCCATGTTAAAAAATTGGTACGCAAAAACAGAACAACCTATTGGAGATACAACCAATGTTTTTTCCCTAATTCCAAGTTCATCGATAACTTCTGCTATTAATCTATGAATAATTCCATGATGACATCCAGGACAATATGTAAATTCCTTTCCAGTTAATGATTCAGGCATTTTATATAAAACTTTTCTCATTAAACTCACCTCCCAATTTCCTTTTTCAATGCATCGTAAATCTCATTAGGTGTTGGAACTACTCCACCCATTCTTGAATAGAACTTAATTGGCTTTTTACCTTTTACAGCTAGTTTTACATCCTCAAGCATTTGTCCCATATTCATTTCTACGTCAAAGAACATTTCTACCTTATCTGCTAGTTTTTCAAGTGGCTCATATGGATATGGCCATACTGTAATTGGTCTAAATAAACCTACTTTTAGTCCATCTTCCCTTGCCATGTCAACAACACTCTTTGCAATTCTTGCTACGGTTCCAAATGCTGTTATTACAATGTCTGCATCTTCAGTTCTATACTCTTCCCATCTCACTTCATTCTTTTCAATTTCTTTGTATATTTCAACTAATTCCAAGTTCATTTTCTCAAGATTGTAAGGATCTATATCAAATGAAGTAACTATATGAGGCTCTCTTCCCTTTGCACCTGTTAATGCCCAATCACTATGATCAGGTAAAGTAGAAAGATCTCTAAATTCTGGGAATTCAACTGGTTCCATCATCTGTCCCAACATACCATCTGCAAGAATAAGAGCAGGTGTTCTATATTTGTCAGACAAGTCGAATGCTAGAACTGTAAGGTCAACTGCTTCCTGAACAGTTGATGGTGCAAGTACAATTAATCTATAATCTCCATGTCCACCACCTTTTGTTGCTTGCCAATAATCCCCTTGTGCTGGTTGAATATCACCAAGTCCAGGTCCACCACGTACAACATTTACAAATACTGCTGGAAGTTTTGCACATGCCATATAGGAAACGCCTTCCATCATCAAACTGAAACCTGGGGATGAAGTAGATGTCATAACCCTTTTACCAGTACATGCTGCACCGTATAACATATTAACAGTTGCAACTTCACTTTCAGTTTGTAAAAAAACTCCTCCAACTTCTGGCAATCTCTTTGACATATATTCTGGAAGCTCACTCTGAGGAGTTATAGGATATCCAAAGAAATGTCTACAACCTGCTCTTATAGCGGCTTCGCCAATTGCTTCCGTTCCTTTAACCATTACTTTTGCCATACTTTTTCCCTCCTCACTCTTCCCTATATACTGTTATACAAACATCAGGGCACATTCTATAACAAAATCCACAAGCGATACATTTTTCTAAATGTTTTGGTTCGGCAGGATGATAACCTTTTGAATTGAAAGAATCAGAAAATTCTATAACTTTCATTGGACAAGCATTAATACATAATCCGCAACCTTTACATCTTTCCTGATCGATTTCAATATATCCTTTTACCTTAGGCATTTTCACAACCTCCTTAAAAATCCATTTTCATGAACCTTTTTAACCTAAATTTTGGAAACTCTGTTTCAAAATCTTCTAAAAAGTCTGGTATGACTGTGTACTTCACCGGTACTTCTAATACTTGAGAAGCTTCTTTTAATATTTTTTCACCTTCTAAAATTACTTCTTTTGTTGTCTCTGAAGATAAATTGGAATTATTAATCAGATAATCAATTTTTATCTTGGCTACCTCGGTTAATTGTTTGTAAGTCTTTACAATTCCATCAACTGTTGATGTAAATGGCCTTCTTGTATTAACAACCATATAAATTTCTGTGTCTTTCAAATGTGGTTTTAAATAACCCACAACAACTATACCATTTTCCTCTCCACCAACATCCAACACCGTCTTATACTGAGGATTGTTCAAATAACCCGCTACTGCACCAGTAACTATTGGTAAATCTGCATGCTTTAAAGCACCTGGAGGTGTTACTACCTTAATTCCTTCTGCTTCAAGCTCATCAATTGCATCTCTTGTTCTAAAATATGGAGAAATAATATCCACATCTGCGATTGCAACATTTTCATGCTCATTCTTTAACATTAACGCATAATTTATTGCAACTTCCGTCTTACCACTACCAAATAAACCTACAAAAACAAAATTTTTAGCCACGCATTTGCACCTCTTCCTTATAGCTCCTTGCTTTTTCTTCTCCCCTTAAAACCCTAAGTGCACCCATTGCAAGCGCTTTTTCTTCATCTCCACCTGGGTAAACAATTACTTTAGCAATAAAGCTAGTATATTCTTTTAACCATTTGACCATGTAATTTTCATCGTATGCAAGTCCACCAGTCAAAACTATTGCATCAACTTCTCCTTTTAAGACTGCTGCCATTTTTCCAATCCATTTTGCAATTTGATATGCCATTGCTTTGTAAACAAGTTCTGCCTTTTTATCGCCATTTGATATCATTTCCTGTACCTTCATTGCATCATTGGTACCAAGGTATGCCACAAGTCCACCTTTTCCTTTTATTCTCTTTTTTATAAAATCATAATCGTACTTTCCTGAATAACACAAATCAATCAATTGAGTTAGTGGAAGTGTACCACTTCTTTCAGGAGTAAATGGTCCATCACCATCGAGTGCATTGTTTACATCAATAACTTTTCCATTTCTGTGAGCACCTATTGAAATACCTCCACCCATATGAACAACAATAAGGTTTGTTTCTTCATATTTTTTCCCAAGCTCTTCGGCTGCTCTTCTTGCAACAGCTTTTTGATTTAAAGCATGGAAAATTGATTTTCTTTCAAACATTGGATGCCCGGAAATTTTCGCAATCTTATCCATTTCGTCCACAACAACTGGATCAACAATATATGCAGGAATATTATATTTATTTGAAATTTCAAAAGCTATTACTGCTCCAAGATTTGATGCATGTTCCCCATATTTTGCTTGTTTTAATTCCTCAACCATCAACTCATCAACTAAATAAGTTCCACTTGGAATAGGTCTTACAAGACCTCCACGACCAACAACTGCATTAAAGTCTTTGTATTCAAATCCAAGTGTTTTTAAAAAATCTTCAATCACATTCACCCTAAATTCATATTGATCTATTAATCTTTTAAATTGTGAAAGTTCCTCAGGGGTATGTCTTAAGGTTTTGGAAGCAACTTGTTTTTCATCTTCAAAAATTGCTAATTTTGTACTGGTTGAACCTGGATTTATAACTAATATTCTATACATTAAGATCACCTGCCAAAAGGGTTGTAAGAGCAAGGGAAAGTAACTTTGTTTCATCGGAATCTGCTCTTGAAGTTAATGCAACTGGAACTTTTGCTCCAACTATTGCAGATGCAACCTTTGCTCCACCCAAAAATACCATTGATTTATAGAAAATATTTCCTGCTTCTATATCTGGCATGATTAAAACATCTGCATCACCAGCAACATCACTTACAATTCCTTTATGCTCTGCTGCTTCCTTTGAAACTGCATTATCCAAAGCAAAAGGTCCATCTACAATACAACCTTTGATTTGTCCTCTCTTATTCATTTGCGAAAGAATAGCTGCTTCAATTGTTGCTGGCATTTTTGGATTGACTATTTCAACAGCACCTAAGATAGCAACCTTAGGAGTTTCAACACCAACTGCTTTCTTTGCCACAAAAACTGCATTATTTATAAGGTCAACTTTCTGTTCTAAAGTTGGAGCAATTGTCATTCCTGCATCAGAAACGACCAAAAGTTTATGATACAAAGGAGTTTCAAAAATACTAACTAAGGACAATGTTTTCCCGGTTCTAAGACCATATTCCTCTTTTAAAACAACTCTCATCAAATCTCCAGTTTTGATCTTTCCCTTCATTACAAAATCTGCCTGTTTTTCTACAACTAATTTTACAGCTTTTTCTGCAGCATCATTGTAATCCTTTGCATCCACCAGGTTATATTCGCTTAAGTCTATATTGTTTTCATTTGCTAACTTTTTAGTCTTTTCTACATCACCAACGAGTATTGCATTTATTATTCCTTCTTTTTTTGCTTTATCAATTGCTTTAAGAACAACTTCGTCTTCACTTGCTGCAACCGCAACGGTTTTTGGTCCATACTTTTTAGCTTTTTCTAAAATTTCATTTAATTTTTTCATTTTTTCTCACCCCATATCTTTGCCTCTTCCTCACCTTTTAAAACTCTTAAAGCTCCCTTTGCTAAAGCTTCCATTTCAAATTCTCCGGGTACAGAAAAGACAGGAGCAAATTTAAATACATAAGATTTTATCTTTTCCACAACTTCTACATTATTTGCAATTCCACCTGTTATGACAATTGCATCAACTTTTCCTTTTAAAACTGCACACATTCCACCGATTTCTTTTGCAATTTGGTATACCATTGCATCTATAATGAATTTTTCTTCTTCAGTCCCTTCTTCCATGACCTTTTTTACATCATTTGTTCCCAGATAAGCTACAACTCCACCCTTTCCTATAAACATCTTTTTTAACTCTTCTTTTGTATATTTTCCTGAAAAGCATAATTTTGCCACATCACCAACTGGAAGTTCTCCTGTTCTTTCTGGACTAAATGGACCTTCATCATTTGCATTATTTACATCTATCATTCTACCCTTTTCATGAGCTGTTACGGATATTCCTCCACCAAGATGAGCTACAACCATATTTAATTCTTCATATCTTTTTCCTAGTTGATTCGCAACTTCTCTTGCTACTGCCTTTATATTCAACGCATGTGCAAGACTAAGTCTTTCTATCTCAGGAATCCCAGACAGTCTAGCTTCATCAATCATTTCATCAACTGAAACTGGGTCAGTTATATAAACAGGAATCTTTCCACCAGATAACGAGTATCCAATTACAGCTGCAAGATTAGATGCATGTTTTACCCTGGTTTTATTTTTTAAATAATCAACCATTTCTTCATTTACTATGTATGTTCCACTTTCAAGTGGTGGTAAAATTCCGCCTCTACATGCTATTGCATCAAAATCTTCTAATTTGTAGCCATTAGATTCCACAAATTTTAAAATTGCTTCTTTTCTAAAATCTTCTTGTTCCATCAGATCATTGAACCTCTCAAGTTCTTCTACATCATGTCTCAAAGTCTCCTGAACTTTTTTTACATCATCTTCAAAAATTGCTACCTTCGTACTTGTAGAGCCAGGGTTAATAACTAAAATCAACACTATATCAACCCCTTACTCTTTCCATACTCAACAATTACATCTTTTAATCTTTTAACACCCTCTATTATCTTTTCATGCGGTGGTAAACAGAATGAAAGCCTCATTGAACTTGAAACGCTGTCATCTGGAGTAAATGCTTGACCAGGGATATAAAATACTAATCTTTTCTTTGCAATTTCAAACATTTCAAGAGTATCAAAACCTTCAGGCAAGGTAACCCAAGTAAACAAACCACCTGATGGATAAATCCATTTAATACCATTAATCTCTGAAAAGTTTTCTTCAAATGCCTTCATCATTGTATCTCTCTTTGATTTATAAAGCTTTAGTGTTGGTGTAATTTGTTCAATCAAATCGTATCTTTCAAGGTATCTTGCTGCAATTCTTTGTGTTAAAGCTGGGCTACACAAATCTGTACCTTGTTTTGCAAGAACAAATTTTCTAACTAGCTCTTTTTCACCAATAACTGCACCTATTCTAAGCCCAGGAGCAAGTATCTTACTAAAAGTATTAAGAAGAATAACTCTTTCTTTTCCTGCAAGTTTAAATAATGATGGAAGATGCTCTCCCTCAAATCTGAGCAATCCATATGGATCGTCTTCTAATATTAACAAGTCATATTTTTCAGCAAGTTCTATTATTCTCTTTCTCTTTTCCAATGAAAGTGTTGCACCAGCGGGGTTGTGGAAGTTTGGAATTACATAAATAAACTTTACTTTCTTTATTTGCCCTTTCTCATCGAGTTCTTTTAATTTCTTTTCTAAAACATCTACATTCATTCCATCATCTTCAATAGGTACCGAAACAAAATTTGCAAATCTCATTCTAAATGCACTTGCAGCTCCAAGATAAAATGGATTTTCAACAATAGCTATGCTTTCTTCATCTAAAAATACCTTTCCAGCAAGCTCAAGTGCCTGCTGTGAACCAGTTGTAAACATAATATTTGATTCATCAAGTCCACTAATTCCAAATAATTTTTCCAACAATCTCAACATTTGCTTTGCAAGTTCTGGATCACCTTCGGTTGTACTATATTGAAGCACGTAGCCATATTCATTTTCTATAACTTCGGATGCAATTTTGGAAAGTTCATGTCTTGGAAAGGTTTCTGGGTCTGGAACTCCACCTCCAAAGGAAATAGCTCCTTCAACACTTGCGTACTTTAAGAGTTCTCTTATCAAGGAGGATCGAAGGCTGTTGCCTAATTTCGAATACTTTGAACTATAATCCATAATTTCACCTCCAAATATATGTATCTTATCTCTCATTGTTTGCAATTTTTTGCATGCAAAATTTTGCATTTTTTAACAATTGAAATAATTCTATAATAAGTGTACAATAGAAATACAAAATAGTAAAACTCTAAATAAGCAAGTTTTCCTTCAAAATTAGCAATTTTCTCTAGTTTATTGAAAAATACTAACAATAAACTCCATTTACAATTCATTTATTTAATTTAAAATTGTAAGTGGCAACTACAAAAAAACTAGGAGGTGTTATCAAATGATCAAAAAGAATTATCTTTTGGCTCCTGGGCCAACTCCAGTCCCATCTGAGATTTTACTAGAAGGCGCTCGTGAAACCATTCACCACAGAACTCCACAATTTGTAAAAATATTAGAAGAAACTTTGAATGAGTTAAAATATCTCTTTCAAACAGAACATAGAGTTTACACACTCCTTTCTTCTGGAACCGGTGCTTTAGAAGCTGCTGTAACAAACCTTTTAAACCCTGGAGATAAAGCAATTATTGTCGAAGCAGGTAAATTTGGAGAAAGATGGAGAGAAATTGCAGAAAGATTTAATGTAAACGTTGTATCCATTAAATTAGAATGGGGAGAAGCTGTTACACCAGAACAAATTAAAGAAGCTATTGAAAAACATCCAGATGCAAAAGCTGTATTTACAACATATAGTGAAACATCAACTGGTACAGTTATTGATCTTGAAGGTATCGCAAAAGTTACAAGAGATACAGATGTAGTTCTCGTAACTGATGCTGTTAGTGCACTTCTTGCAGAACCATTAAAGATGGACGAATGGGGAGTAGACGTTGTTGTAAGTGGTTCTCAAAAAGGCGTTATGCTCCCTCCAGGCCTTGCATTTATTGCATTAAATGATAAGGCATGGAAATTAGTAGAAAATTGCAAAAATTCTAATTACTACTTTAACCTCAAAGCATACGCAAAAAAATATCCAGACAATCCATGGACTCCAGGTGTTAACTTAATATACATGTTAAGAAAAGCAATTCAAATGGTTAAAGAAGAAGGAATCGAAAATGTTTGGGAAAGACACAGAATACTTGCAGACGCAACAAGAGCTGCAGTAAAAGCTATGGGGTTAGAACTCTTCTCCAAACGCCCAGGAAACGTTGCTACTGCAGTCAAAGTTCCTGAAGGTGTAGATGGAAATAAATTAACAAAAATAATGAGAGATAAATATGGTGTAACAATTGCAGGTGGGCAAGAACACGTAAAAGGTAAAATCTTTAGAATTTCAACGCTCGGATATTTGAGCATTTTTGACACAATTGTTGGTATCTCTGCACTTGAGTTTGTTTTGAATGAACTTGGATACAAAGTAGAATTTGGTACAGGAGTCAAGGCAGCTCAAGAGGTTCTCTTCAAGGAGGTAAACAAATAATGAGAATACATGTAAATGATCCTCTTGACAAGAGTGCCATGGAAAGGCTCAAGAACTCTGGATACAACGTAACTTCAGAGCACCTTGAAAAAGAAGAGCTAATAAAGGAAATTCCAAATATAGACGTATTAGTTGTAAGAAGTGCAACAAAAGTAACTGCTGACATCATTGAAGCTGGAAAAAATTTAAAAATAATTGCAAGGGCAGGAACTGGACTTGACAACGTTGATGTTGAAAAGGCAAAAGAAAAAGGTATTAAGGTTATAAACACTCCCGGAGCAAATGGAATTTCTGTTGCAGAACTTGCAATTGGGTTAATGATTTCCTGTGCAAGGCATATTGCAAAAGGAACGATTGATCTAAAAAATGGTGAGTGGACAAAAAAACAACTAAAAGGTCACGAACTCTATAAAAGAACAGTTGGAATTATTGGCTTTGGAAACATTGGAAGAGAAGTTGCAAAAAGATTACTTGCTTTTGACATGAGAGTACTTGCATATGATCCTTTTGTTAAAGAAACAGATATGAATGTTGAAATAGTTGATCTTGACACAATATTCAAAGAATCAGATTTTATTACAATTCACGTTCCTCTAACAAATGAAACAAAGCATCTAGTATCAAAAGATGCATTTGAAAAGATGAAAGATGGAGTCATATTAATCAATGCCGCACGCGGCGGAGTAGTTGATGAAGAAGCACTTTACAACGCTCTTATCTCTGGAAAAGTCTATGCAGCTGGTCTTGATGTATTTGAAGTTGAACCTCCAACAGATGAACTAAGAAAAAAACTTCTTGAACTTCCAAATGTTGTTGCAACACCCCACATTGGAGCTTCAACAGTTGAAGCACAATTGAGAGTTGGACAAATAATAGTTGATAAGATCCTTGAAGAAGTTAAAAAGTTGTAATCTCAAAAAGTATAAAACAAAACCTCCACGCAATTAGCGTGGAGGTTTATTTTTTTGGTGGAGCCGATGGGATTTGAACCCACGGCCTCTACCGTGCGAAGGTAGCGCTCTCCCAACTGAGCTACGGCCCCATCACAACTAATAATTTAGCACATTATTTTTTTTTGTCAACAAAACTTTTTATCTTTCTAGTATATTTGTTTTTCACAAATATCCTTTAAAAATACAATTTTCTTTCCATTTTTTCTGTTTTTCATATATTTTTTATAGCTTTAATTCAAACTATAATACAAACAAAAGATATGGGAGGTGTTTTGATGAATAAAGCATTAGAGCTTGCTTATAAATACAAAAATGAAATCGTTAAGTTCATGAGCAAACTCATAAAAGCAAAAAGCTATTCTGGACAAGAAAAAGAAGTTGTTCATGTAATAAAAGAGGAAATGGAAAAAGTAGGTTTTGATGAAATTAAAATTGATGGATTAGGAAACATTATTGGAAAGATTGGAAATGGAAAATACAAAATTGCAATGGATGCACACATTGATACCGTAGACGTAGGAAATGAAAAACTCTGGGAAAAAGACCCTTTCAGCGGAGATTTTGATGAAAAATGGGTGTATGGCCGAGGGGCTTCCGATCAAAAAGCCGGAATGTGCTCTATGGTGTATGGTGCAAAAATTTTAAAAGAACTGGGACTTTTTGATGATTTTACACTTTACATAACCGGTACAGTAATGGAAGAAGATTGCGATGGACTTTGCTGGAGATATATTGTAGAAAAAGAACATCTAAAACCTGATTTTGTTGTAATTACTGAACCTACATCGTTAAATATATACAGAGGTCATAGAGGAAGAATCGAATTTAGAATTAGAACTACAGGACTGTCGGCCCATGCAAGCGCACCTGAAAGAGGTGTCAATGCTATTTATAAAATGGCAAAAATAATAAATGAAATTGAAAAATTAAATGACCGTTTAAAAAGCGATTCTTTCCTTGGAAAAGGCACAATTGTTGTTTCTCAAATTTTCTTTAAATCCCCTTCTCATAACGCTGTTCCAGACGAGTGCGAAATACAAATTGATAGAAGAATAACTGAAGGTGAAACAAAAGAAACAGTCTTTGCAGAAATAAAAGATGTATTTAAAAGAGCCGGTATAAAAGATGCTGAAATTATTGAACTTGAATACAAAAAGCCATCCTATACAGGTGAAATTTTTCCAACCGAAAAATACTTCCCTGTTTGGACTTTCCCAGAAGATAGTTTCATAGTGCAAGCAGCAAAAAAGAATTACATCGATGTTTTTGGAAAAGAACCTTTCATAGATAAATGGACATTTTCAACAAATGGTACTGTAACAGCCGGAGTATATGAAATACCAACTGTTGGTTTTGGTCCTGGAGAAGAAAGGTTTGCACATGCACCAAATGAAAAAGTAGAAATAGAACATCTTGTAAAAGCTGCTGCATTCTATGCAACTTTTCCAAAGACAATTGTTGAACTTTTAAAAACAAGGAGGGGTTAAGATGTCCACATTTTTTAGAGGAAGGCATTTTATAACCACACAAGATTTTACAAATGAAGAAATTGAACTCATGCTAGATCTTGCAAGAGATCTAAAAATTAAGTTCAGCCATGGAGAACCAACTCCATACCTTTTGTACAAAACATTGTTTTTAATATTCTTTGATGAAAGCACAAGAACAAGAAATAGTATGCAAGCTGGTATTGCTCAATTAGGTGGTACTGGAATTTTCTTAACACCAGATAAAATGCAAATTGCCCATGGTGAAGTTGCAAAAGATACTGGAATAATTCTTTCAAGATTCGGTGATGGAATAGGAATTAGATACTGTAAATTTGGTGAAGGAAACAAATATTTAAATGAAATAGCAAAACATTCAAAAGCTCCAGTCATGAATTTACAGGATGATGTTTACCATCCTTTCCAGGTAATGGCTGACCTTATGACAATTCAAGAAAGGTTTGGCAAAAATTTAAGAGGATTAAAAGTAGGTATTAGTTGGGCATATGCTGAAAGCCATTTAAAACCTTTATCCGTCCCTCAATCTCAAATATTGTTATTTACTAGGTTTGGTATGGATGTAACTTTGGCTTATCCCGAAGGATTCGATCTCATGCCTGACATTGTTGAACAGGCAAAGAAAAATGCGGAAATGTATGGTGGAAAATTAGAAATATCTCATAAAATGGAAGATGCCTTTGTTGATGCTGATATTGTTATTCCTAAAAACTGGGGAGGATTCTTTGTATCAGATAATCCTGATGAAATAAGAGCAGAGCAAGCAAAACATAAAAATTGGATATGTACTGAAGAATTAATGAAACTTACCAAAAAACATTCAATCTACATGCATGCTCTTCCAGCAGACAGAGGAAAGGAAGTTGTTGATAGTGTTATAGACGGCCCACATTCCGTTGTTTACGATGAAGCAGAAAATAGGCTCCATACAGCAAAAGCGGTAATGACTTTACTCATGGGAGGAAGATTTTAGCAATGTTTGATTTGGGTATAATAAACGGAAAACTATACCTTGATGGGCAATATATTAACGCAAATTTATTTATAAAATCAGGGAAAATAGTTGATATATCAACAACCTTTCAAAAAAGCAAAGAAGAAATTAATGCAGCCGGGAAGGTTGTTCTTCCCGGCTTTATTGACCCACATGTTCACTTTGAACTAAACCTTGGAAAATATACTTCCGTTGATGACTTTGAAAGCGGAAGTATATCTGCATTATTTGGTGGTGTTACAACTATTATTGATTTTTTAGATCCAATATCAAACATCGAAGAATTAGAAAATGCTTTTAAAACTCGTTTATCCGTTGCAAAAAAGTCCCTTGTTGATTATTCATTTCATGCAACTTTAGGAAATTTTGAAGGGAACATAAATACATTAATAAGTAAAATAAAAGAACTAGGAACAACATCTATAAAAATCTTTACTGCTTATTCTTCAAGTAATAGAAGAACTAATGACAGAAGGATGTTTGAATTGTTCAAAATTTCAAAAAACTATAACATCCCAATTTTAATTCATGCAGAAAACGAAGATATGATTATTGAAAATGTACCTATAAATTTTCATTCTAAAGCAAGACCTGAAATCTCTGAAATCTCTGAGATAATTAAAATTGCTGAATTCTTAAATCAAATTAAAGCAACTGCATACATTGTCCATACAACTTGCGGAAGTTCAATAGAAGAAGTTAAAAATAGGTTTAATGACATTTTAAACAAAAATATTTTCTTTGAAAGCTGTCCCCATTACTTTTACTTTGATGATGGCGTATATGAATCTAAAAAAGGTTATCTTTACACTATGACTCCACCTTTGAGAAACAAAAAAGAGAAAGAGAAGTTAAAAAATAACATAGATAATATTTTCTCAATTGGTACTGATCACTGTTCATTTAACAGCAAAGAAAAGCGTAAAAGAAAAACCGGAAACCTTCCAATGGGAATCGGCGGAATAGAACATTCTTTTGTTCTAATGTACTCTTTATTCGGTGAGAAAATAATAGACAAATTTACCATAAATCCTGCAAAATTTTTCGGACTTTATCCCAAAAAAGGAACTTTACTTCCCGGTGCAGATGCTGATATAGTGATATTTAATCCAAAGTATAATGGAAAAATAAGCATGTCGCATACAAAAGCAGATTACGATCTTTACTTAGGAACTCAAATTAGAGGAAAGGTTGAAAAAGTAATTAAAAACGGTGTTGTAACAATTGATCAAGATAAATTGGTCAATAAAGTTAAAGGCAACTTTATCAGGAGGTAGATTTATGAAAGCAATAATAAATGCTAAAATTTTTGACTATGAAAATTTTCATGAAAATTACTATATAATTTTTGATAAAAAAATAATAGATATTGGTTCTATGGAAAATTTTAAAGGTGCACCACAAACAATTGATGCAAAAGGAAACTTTGTTTTACCCGGTTTTGTAATAGGTCATACCCACATTTATTCAACCTTTGCAAGGGGATTAAATTTGCCATTTAATCCATTAAATTTCAAAGATATACTTACTCAACTTTGGTGGAAACTTGATTCACAACTTGCAAAAGAGGAAAACTATTACAGTGCTCTTGTTGCAGGAATTGAATTCATCAAAAACGGTGTAACAACAGTAATTGATCATCATGCAAGCGGACTCCAAATAAAAGGTAGTTTAAATACATTAAAAAAGGCTCTTTGTGATGAAGTTGGATTAAGAGGAATCTTTTGCTTTGAAACTAGTGATAGGTTTAATGTAGATGAATGCATTGAAGAAAATTTAGAGTTTTTAAAGACGCGTTCTGAAATGCATGTTGGATTATTTGGACTTCATGCTTCACTAAGTTTATCTGATAATACTCTCGAAAAAGTTTCTAAACTTTACAAAGGCCCAATCCACATTCACACTGCTGAAAGCATAGACGATGTAGAAGATTCCCTTTCAAAATATGGGCTTCGTGTAATTCCTCGATTAGAAAAATTTGGATTGTTAAGGGAAAATTCAATACTTGCCCATTGTGTTCATACTTCAGAAGAAGAGCTTGAATTGATCTCAAAGAATAACTGTTTTGTTGCCTTAAATGTTACATCAAACATGAACAACGCTGTTGGACTGCCAAATTACAAGTTAATGAAAAAACACAATGTTAAGGTTATAGCAGGAAATGATGGTCTAGGGTTTAATTTTGCAAGAGAACTCTTAAACCTCTATTTTTCAATGAAGTTAAAAGGAAATTCACCACTTTCTTTTTCATTTGACGACTTAAAAAGCATAATATCAAATACTTATGAAATTGCAAGCAAACATTTAAACGTAAAATTAGGAAAAATTAAACCTGGATATGCAGCAGATCTAATTATTGTTCCATATACTCCTCCAACTCCTTTAAATAGTGAAAATGCTTTTGGACATGTGATATATGGATTATTTGATAATTTTAGACCTTCTCATGTTATAGTCAACGGAAAAATTTTAATGCAAAATTATGAGACAAATTTGCAAGTAAATGAAATATACAAACAAGCAAGAAAAGTTGCTGAATATCTTTGGAAAAAGTTAAACAAATAAACCAAGGGGGGGAAATTGGATGGATTTATCAACTAATATATCTGGGATAAAAATTGATAACCCAGTTATGCCAGCTTCTGGCCCATTAGTTGGTGACTATGAAAAGTTAATGTTTATTGATTCTATGGGAGTTGGAGCAATTGTTACAAAAACTATATCAACAAAAGCTGCTCAAGTACCAAGGCCATGCATATATGGTGAAAACAACTTTGCAATGAATGCTGAACTTTGGTCGGAATTACCTCCTGAAAAGTGGATTGATGAAATACTTCCAAAACTTAAAAAAAATCTAAAAAAACCCCTAATTGTTAGTGCAGGCTACTCAAAAGAAGATATGGAAAAATTAATACCACAATTAGATCCATTTGCAGATGCATTTGAAATTTCAACACATTATGTAGGAAAAGATTACAATACAATAGCTGAAATAGTTAAAACTATTAGAAAAAACACAAAAAAACCAATCTTTATGAAAATAAGCCCACATATTCCAGATCCAGTAGAATTTACAAAAGTTGCAATAGGAAATGGGGCAAACGGTATTGTTGCTATCAATTCACTTGGTCCAACAATGAAAATTGACATTAAAAACAGAAAAGTTTTAATTGGTAATGAAAAAGGTCAGGTTTGGCTTTCAGGTCCGGCTATAAAACCGTTAGCACTTGCAATAGTTAAAATGCTTAGAGACGCTTTCCCAGATATTACTATCATAGGTGTTGGTGGAATAAAATCAGCTGATGATGTTATTGAATTTTTACTTGCTGGCGCAGACGCTGTGCAACTTTTATCTTCAGCGTTGATTTATGGAAAAGATATATATGAGAGAATTATAAAAGATTTACCTAGAAAGCTTGAAAAATATGGATTTAATAGCGTAGAGGAAATCAGAAAAACAAAATTAGATATTCCGAACGTAAAATATATTGCCAACAATCCAATTGTTGACCATGAGAAATGTACATTGTGTAAAATTTGTGAAAAGGTATGCCCTTACTTTGCAATTACAATTGATACTAAGGTTCACGTTGATCCTAATAAATGCTTTGGATGCGGATTATGCGAAAGCAGATGCCCTGTCAAAGCAATAAGTGGTGTGCTATAATATTAAAACAAAAATCTAAAAAAATTTACATTTATAGTATATTGACATAGGTTATTAGTTATGCTATAATCAATATCGGTCTCTGAAATTCGGGGCGTAGCGCAGTTGGCTAGCGCGCCTGTCTTGGGAACAGGAGGCCGCTGGTTCGAGTCCAGTCGCCCCGACCATATGCGGGTGTAGCTCAATTGGTAGAGCATCGGCCTTCCAAGCCGAGGGTTGCGGGTTCGAGTCCCGTCGCCCGCTCCAAAATGAATTTGCGCGCCCGTAGCTCAATAGGATAGAGCACCGGACTTCTAATCCGGGGGTTGTGGGTTCGACTCCCGCCGGGCGCGCCAAAATTTAATATATAACTATTGATGGTGGCTATAGCTCAGCTGGTAGAGCGCCTGACTGTGGATCAGGTGGTCGCGGGTTCAAATCCCGCTAGCCACCCCATTTTTTATTGTATAACGCGCCTGTAGCTCAACTGGATAGAGCGTCGGACTTCGGATCCGATGGTTGCGGGTTCAAATCCTGCCAGGCGCGCCATAAGGGACAGTCCCACTACACAGACTTAGCAAAATTTTACTTAACAACATTGTAAAGGAGGTATTAGTATGGAAGTCCTTAAAGTTGCATCAGGTTCAAACCCAAACAAAGTTGCAGGTGCTCTCGCAGGTGTAATTAGGGAAAAAGGGAAGGCTGAAGTTCAAGCAATTGGTGCAGGTGCTGTAAATCAAGCAGTTAAGGCTATTGCAATTGCAAGAGGTTATTTGGCACCAAGTGGAATTGATCTTGTCTGCGTTCCTGCATTTACCGATGTTAATATTGAAAATGAATCAAGAACTGCTCTTAAATTTATTGTCTTTCCAAGAGAATAACTGAATTTATAATATGAAAAAAGCCCGGTCTTTTTGACCGGGCTTTTATCTTTTTTATTATCTTATTCATTTATTCTAATATATCTTGGTGTGTCATCATAGCTATCAATTTTGCCACCTAATCCTTTTTGAATGTATTCTACTACAACGTCAGCTAGTACAAAGCCTGTGTCATATCCTGTTGCTTTTGCTTCTTTAAGCATTGAGTAGCCGTCTCCACCACCAGCCATATAATTATTTGTTACAACTTTATATACCTTGTCCATTTCTAATGGTTTTCCATTAACCATTACTTTTGTTACCTTTCCATTTTTGCTTTCAAATGTAAGACCTGCAACATGCAAAAATGCACCTTTTCCTTCTGGTATATTTGCTGCGTATTCTAATACCTTCATAACGTCTGATCCTTTCATCTTCATAACGTATACTGTGTTTCCGAATGGAAGAACTGTTAAAATATTTCTAATTGTAATTTTTCCAGGTTCAATAGATGCTCTAATTCCGCCACCATTTTGGAAGGCAATATCTGCTCCTGTTTTCCAGAGCATTGCATCAGTTATAAGGTGGCCTAGATTTGTATCTCCTGATCTTACATGTGCTCTTTCACCGTCAAGCAATACTTTTGTTTCACCAATTACTGTATCAAGTTTCTTTGAACCAAGTTTTGCAAAGTAATCAAGTGGAACTTTTACATACATTGCTGGCTCATATGGTTTTCCAACGTATTCATAGATAGAATTTCCATTTTCATCTTTACCTTTATACACTTTTAGATTTACTGGAATTGGAGTCCAATTCCATTCTTTTATTTTTCCATTTTCAACATCTAAATCAAGTTTTCCAACAATTTTTCCCCATTCCCATGCTTGAACAACAATTGTATTATTAATAACTTTAGCTTCTTCAAGCTTTGTATGGCTATGTCCATCAATAATTACATCAATGCCATCAACATTTTGTGCAAGTTCTTCAGATGTTGTATAGTTTCCTTCATATTCTTGTCCCATTCCAAGGTGTGTTAATGCGACAACTACATCTGCTTTTTCTCTTAACATAGGAACAAGTTCTTTTGCAACCTCTATGGCATTTCTAAATTCTAAATCTTGGCTGTATAGCGGTTCAAGAATGCTTGTCTCTTCAGTTGTTAAACCAAAAATTGCTACTTTAATTCCACCAACATTTTTGATTATATATGGTGTAAAGAATGGTTTTCCATCTTTATATATATTTGCTGATAAAAATGGGAACTTTGCAATGCTCATTTGATACTTTAAAACATCGCGAGGTTTATCAAATTCGTGATTTCCAACTGCCATAGCATCTAACTTCATCCTGTTGAGTGCGAAAATGTCCGGCAATGCATTTAACAAATCTGATTCCGGAACACCTGTGTTAATATCACCTGCATGCAAGAATAACACGTTTGGATTCTTAGCACGCTCTTCATCAATTATGGATGCTATAACTGCAAATCCACCAATATCTGGGTTATGATATTCACTGAAAGTCCATGCATGACCATGTGTATCGTTTACATGGAAAATGCTTATTTTAACTGCAAATACACTTAATGCTAAAACTACCATCAAAATAACTAAAAACTTCAAATTTCTCATACAAACACCTCCTTTTAGGGTTTAAAATTAACTAAGTTCCTCCTCAATTAATTGTTTTCTATACATTTTTGCATAAAGCCCATTTAAGTTTATTAGTTCATCATGTTTTCCACTTTCAATTATTTCTCCGTTATCAAAAACATAAATCATATCTGCATTAGTCAAAACTTTCAACCTATGGGTAATAATAACCATGGTTTTATTTTTCATACTTTCTCTCAAAGTTTTAATAATTTTTTCTTCAGTTTCAGGATCTACTGCTGACAAACAATCATCAAATATATATACATCACTATTTCTAATTAAAGCTCTTGCAATCGTAACTCTTTGTTTTTGTCCTCCCGAAAGTGTAACACCTCTTTCACCAACAACCGTGTCATAACTTTTTGGAAATCTCTCTATATCACTATGAACTGCAGAAAGCATTGCATATTCTTTTACCTGCCATTCATCAAAATCTTCCATTCCAAATGCAATATTATTCTTTAAACTTGTTGAAAACAAAAACGTTTCTTGTGGAACATAGGATATTTTCGTTCTAACAATTTTTGATGGAATATCGTTGATATCATAACCATTTACAAATACGTGACCTCTTTGAACAGGATAGAGTTTACTTATTATCTTTACTATTGTAGACTTTCCACTTCCTACTGTTCCAACGATTCCAACCAATTGACCTTTTGAAATTTTCATGTTTACGTTTTTCAAAACTAATCTATCGGATTCTGGATATGCAAAATTTAGATCTTTAATTTCAATGTTGTCAATACTTTCTATTTTTATATCTTGATTTTCAGGTTCGACAACCTTTGATTGTGTATTTAAAATATTCAATACTCTGTTATACGATGCCCTACCATTTTGAATTATATTGATAACCCAACCAATTGCTGTCAAAGGCCAGACTATCATACCAATATAGTTATTGAATGCAAAAAATTCTCCTAATGTAATTTTTTGGTTTATAACCATTGGACCACCATATGCGATAGTTATAAAGTAAGCCATAGAACTAATAAAATGTATTAGCGGCCACATAATTCCCCAAACTTTTATTAGAGAAAGTGTTGCTTTAAAGTTATCCTTTGCCTTAACTTGAAATATTTCTTCAAACTTTGGCAAAATAGAAAACGTTTTTAAAATTCTTACACCATCTATTGATTCTTCAGTAAAACCACTTAAATCAGAAAATGTATCCTGAACTTTTTTTGAACGCTTGTAAATAAATTTTCCAAAAACAAGGGAAATAAGTACTATAAGCGGAAGTGGTATTAAAGCTATAAGCGTTAATTTCCATCCAACGCTAGTTGCCATAAAAAAGATCGTAATTACAGACATAAATGATGCATCGACCATCATCACTATTCCAGGCCCCATCATTCTTTCAATATTGTTCATATCATTTGTAAAATGTGCCATTAAGTCTCCACTTCTATGTTTATCAAAAAACGACATATCAAGTGAAAGAATTTTGTCGTACAAAATTTTTCTTGCCTCATATGTAAACTTTCTGGCACTTCCAATTATAAAAAATCTCCAGAAAAATCTAGTAATAAACATACCAATTGCAATCCCGACAATTCCAAGCGCCATAATTTTTGCAACATTAACATCGGGAGTTTCAACATTTAGACTGTCAACTGCACGGGAAATAAACTTTGGAACAATAAGTTGAAGTGTATCAACAACAATGAGTGTAAATACTCCAGCAAGGTAAAACCAAAATCTTTTCTTTACAAAGTCTTTGATCAAGTGTTTTCACCTCTCAATTTTTCCTATAAATACATCCACATTCCCTATATGCTTGTCAAATAGTCCGCTATGCGAACTAGTATTTCCGATAAATATTATACCATTTTTTGTAATTAATCCATACTTTATTTCATCTTCTTCATATCCACCATTTACAATTGTCCATTTTCCTAAATTTGAAATAAATAAATCTCCAAAGCCTTTTGCCGTATAATATGTGTAAAAATCACCATCTCTTGAATTAGTACTTCCAAATAAATAGACATTATCTTTATAAATCTTTATATCGTTGCAAATATCATTACCACTACCACCAAGCAATTTTTCTTCTAAACGTACTCCATCTTCATTGAGTTGTAAATAATAGACATTTGCATCTTCTGTTTCTCCATCTTTATTAAAGTATACCTTTGAAACAATATAGACAAAGCCATCCGTAACATTTAACGCACTTACTGTATCGTTATTTTCACTACCAAACACCCTTGTAACTTTCGGTTTGAAATTTTTATCTAAGTACATAACAAATATATCTTTCATACCATTATTTTTAGGTATATCTACATCTTTTGACATAGTATTTCCAACAATTACATAACCCTTACTTGTCTTTGAAAAGCTTACTGCTTCATCAAACTCACTTCCACCGTAATTTCTAGTCCAAATTACTTTTCCATCATAATCAAGTTTTTGTATAAAAACATCATTCCAACCATACAAATTTACAAAATCATCCGACCATGTATCACCCAAAATGTAAATACCATCATCACTTAACATTAGCTTTTTAGCAATATCTTTATATTTTCCCCCATATCTCTTTTTGAAGAGAAAAATACCATTTTTCAATGCAGAAAGGATGTAATCTCCATCTTTGGTATTTGCCAATATATAGAAAACACCATCTTTTTCTTCAACATCGACACCTTCACCTTTAATGTTTAGATCTAAGTTATATTTTCCACTAACATCGCGTAATATGACGTTTTCTCCACTGGTCATTAAAATATATATATCATCATCTATTTGCAAAACATCATTTACAAAATCATCATTTTCTGTGCCAATTACATCAATTATTTCAACTAAAGGACCTGTTTTAAACTCAAAAATAGTACTTTCGACGCTATTTACACCATCTGAAACAACCAACTTCCAAAAATAAGTAGTGTCTGGTAAAAGACCCTTATACTCATAGCTTTTTGCTTTGTAATTAGATACAATCTTTTTTAATTTATCTTTCTCTGTTCCAAGGTACAAAGTTACAGAAGGTTCAGTTTTATCATCTTTAATATTCCACCTAAACACTAGCTTGTCTGAAATTCCACTAAATCCATCCTTTGGAAAAAGAACTTCAAAACTTGGCGGTACATTATCTTTACTTTCAACAAAAATTTCCTTGTAGGGGCTATAAAACCTTTTGCCAGAATCATTTTCAACCCTCAATCTTACCTTATACCTAACCCCTTCTTTAAAATCAGTAAAAAGATAAAAATCTTTATCCAATTTTATTTCTCTTTCTTTATCTGATATTATTTGTAAAAAGTATTTATAGCCCTCTAATCTTTTAAATGAAATCAAAAATCCATCTTTCTTCTTTGCTATATCAAAAGTTGGTATAAAATCTACCTTTTCTTCTTCACTATTAATTTCTAAATAATTTAATTTTGATTCTGCCACTCCACCAAATTCATCAAAACAAACAATCTTCCAGCTGTATTTACCAGCTGGAAGATTTAACCTGTAAAAATTATTTTTTAAATCTATTTTGTTTACATTGTTTGAAGAATCGTACAAAAATAAAGAATAACTTAGTAGATCATTATCTGGGTCTTCGGCATTCCACTCAAAACTTACCACATTTTTGTCAACACTTGCTTTTACATCTTCCAAAATCGGAAAATTATTAACTATTGTAAATGTAGCAATACTACTTTCAATTAATTTATTTCCAAACTTAGATTGTACTTTCCAATAATAAGTTCCGGGTTCTAGTACTTTTTCCAAGTTATTATCTATACCTGAATAAATCTCTTGCATAGATTCTTTGCTATTTCCAAGAAAGACATGGGAAAACAAAGTAATCTGCCTTTTATAATCAACATCCCAAGAAAATTTTACTTTTCTTTGCTTTAAAATTTCGCTAGCACCCGGAGATTTTAAAACAATTAAAGGAACATCTTTTTTTGAAATTTTAACTATTAATATTAACGAAAATATTGTGAAAAAAACAAAAATAAGATAAATTAGTAATTTCTTTTTATTTTCCAATTACATCTCCCCCTAAAAAATTATCACCTTCCAAATCATAGAAAATACAACAGCAAATGCAGGACTTATCCACCAGACATGATCAAATTTTTTTACTTTCCACAGTCTATACATAAACCCTAACAACAACGATAGAAATGCAAAGAAAGGCTTGTTAGCTAAAAAGAAAACAAAAAATGCAAGTCTTTCAGAAATTCCCTCTAAATCTTCAAACATTTCATCCTTTGGGTAAAAATTTCTAAAAAAGTAAGACAAAGCTGTAGTTACAAGAGCCATTCCCAGAAGATACAAAACAAATTCCTTTGAAAGATAAGAAGTATAAAAATATTTATAAACACTATAATTAAAAATAAGAGCCAAAATTATGCCTAAAATTTCTATTAAATGATAAAAACTCTCCTTTTTAACCTTTACCCTTAAATAGTCAAGAACAAGGTGAATTGCAATAAAAGTAAATAAAATAACTGGTGCATTTTTGAGCAATGTATCAAAGGTAAATGCAAGTATCGCAAAAACAGACCATATAAGGTGTTCAATTAACTTCCAACCTTTTAAATGCCTCAATTTGCTATTGTGAGTAAAACCGTGATCTGCAACATAATGCCCCAAAAACAGATGTATCATTCTATACCTCCTCTAATATTCCCTAACTTTATATTTATAAATGCCATCTTTTGATACTAAATATAAGTATTTACCATCTGTAGCAGAATTTATTACATCAAAATCAAGTTTCTCAATTATCTTTAACACTCTTCTTTCAGGAATATCAACTATGGTAATAAAGTTCTTACCGATAGTCAAAAAGTAATTTGCAACATGATGGATTTTGATATTTCCTATCCAACCTTCTCCTACGTAGTTTCCTTCTGTAGTACCTATGTCAAAGAATAAAAATCCATAACTACGTGTAACTGACAATACTTCATTTTTGTAAATAATAGCATCAGAAATATCTATACTTTTGTTTTCAAGCTGAGGAACATTTAAAAGAAGTTCTAATTTTGGAACATAAATCTGCTTGTTTGTATAAAAAATCAAATAGTTGTTATCAACTTTAATCCTTCCATATTGTCCTTTCAAGTCCACAATTTTATTACCCCGTGGATCCCAGAAGCTTATCATCTCTCCTGCTTGAACAGCAGTATATACACCTTCAGCTGTTGCAAGAAAATCAGAAACGTATACAATATTATATTTCTTTTTAATTGCCGGACTATAGAAATATATCTCGTTTGCCGTTCTAAAAGAAACTCCATCAAAAGTTTCTTTTAAGTTTAAAATTGGTCCATCCATTAATTTAGTTCCGTTTGCAAATAGTCCATCAGGTCCACCTGTATAAACCACAGACTTGTAAATTGCTATTTGGTTTCCAGGATAATCTAACTTTTCTTCAGATTCTACGACAATTGAATCTGAAATAGTTGCACCAGAAAATCTATAAGGAATTAATTTGGAAAGATATACTTCTTTCTCCTTTTCAGTTTGAGAAACATATTCTCTATACGTATCATCCTTGTATTCAGGAATTTTAATTTCATCAAAAGTAAAGAATTCTTTCAACTTTTCTATAAACTCACTTTTTGAATAAAATGTATAAGCATCACCGTCTATTTGAACAAGTTGAACACCCTCAAGTGTTGCAGAATCAGTTGAGACGATTCCATCACCTTGCCCCTTTATCAACTCAGGATAAAATTTTGCAAGGCCACTTCCTGTAATATCAATCCCAAGTGGAGGTCTTGTACCCATAAACGAAACTACTTTTACAGAATCTGGAAATTTGAAATTTTCAAATTTTTTTAGTAGCTGAGAGTTTGGTAATATCTCATTCCAATACGTATTTACAGTTTCCAAATACGTAAAAATATGAGTTTGAACTGAAGATACTATATTTTCATCCAAGTTATAGACTTTTGAAAGTGCACTTGGGTTTTTACCATATAAAAGTGATGCAAAATACACAGGGTTTGAAATATTGGTTCCCTTAAAAGGGACAGATACAAAAGCAATTCTTCTTATATTATTTATTTCTGGATGTAAAAGAAGTGTGTAAGTAACTATCAGCCCACCAATGTCTTGTGCAACAATATCAAATTTAAAATTTTTAAACCTCTTCAATTCACTAGCTAGTCTTTCTGCTTCAAATTCTATGTAACTTTTTAGTTCGGATCTTTTAAAGTAATCTGTTACCATATCTTGGTATAACTTTGAGCGCACTTCATACAATGGATAATTGTAAAGCATTATAGTTCTATTTGAAAATGCGACAGACCAAAAATTTAAATCTGAAGTTTCATCAGATTTAAAATATCCTTTAAAGTTTCTGTCTGTTCCAGGAACTATTAATATTGCAGGCTCTGGGCTCAACTTTTCTACTAAAACTTTAATGCCTAGTTCTTGTTTTTTTGGAGTTAAAGCTACAACCCCAATCTTAGAGCTGTGAAAAGACTTAGCTTCTACAAAATATCCTTTTTCATCATAGCCAATGTAGCATCCTGGGAAAACTCTAAATGCACTTCCATCGTCCGGAATATAGGCAAGCGCAACATTGTTATAATCAATTCCCAAAAAATATTTTGCTGGAAAATAATATCTAAAAGTCATAGGAACATACGAAAAATCAGTTTTTCCATCAGAGGCTTTAACATCGTAAACTACATCTATAAATGGAGCAGATGAGAAAATTTCAGGATTTGAATCCTTAGTCAGAGGAATAAGGTTGAATTTTTTTTTCATATGGAAAAGCTCCTTTTGGAATATTAACATGTAAATTTTCTATAATGGTTATTTCTTGATTTGGATTAATTTCTATTGCATTCTTGCTTAGTATTCTAGAAAGCAATATAGACAAAGCAACAGCAATTACAACTATTGAAATAGTTAATATAAACAGAACTTTTCTTTTATAAAACGATTTTAAAAAATCAATTACTTTATTTAATTTTAATTTTTCTTTTAACATCGTAAAAAATGGAGAAATTTTTTCAAGTATTTTCTTTAAAAATCCCATTAATTATCCCCCTGTGAACCCTTTTTAAATCTTCTTTTAAATTCTTCAATGTCTAAATTTTCAACAAATTTTTTAAATTCTTCATCTTCATCATCAAATTTTTCACCTTCAAAATTTACTGTATGTGTGTTTACAAGCTCGTTGGAAACATATATAGGACTTGATGTCTTTAGAGCTAAAATTATTGCATCAGATGGTCTTGCATCAAATTCTATATAATGACCTTCCTCTTCTTCTTCAGGAATTGTTAAATCTTTCAATATAACTCTTGCAAAAAATGTATTATTCTCAATTTTATTTATATAAACTCTCTCTACTTTTGCTTCAAGGCCTTCAATAATATTAATCATCAAATCATGTGTAAGTGGTCTTTCAAATTCTGCGTTTTCAAGCATTAATGCTAATATACTTGCCTCACAAGCTCCTATCCAAATAGGTAATATCTTATTTGTCCCCTCTATCCCCAAAATAACAACAGGTGCGTTGTTTAATTTATCAAGAACAACCGCTTTAACTGTTGCTTTTTTCATTTAAATTCCTCCCCTCCAAAAATTTCACACCTTCTATAATAACATTCCTTACATGCTCCCTTAATTCCTCTTCGTTATCAAATTGATTTGGATCAACTAGCTCATGGATTTTTATATAAATCGGTTTTCTTCTAATAATTAAGCTTTTCTTTGGCAAAACCTCATGCGCACCCCATATTGAAACTGGTAAAATTTTTACTTTATACTTATATGAAATCTCTAAACTTCTATTTTTAAAAGGCAAAATACTTCCATCAGGGCTTCTTGTACCTTCAGGAAATAAAATAAAGTGAACTCCTTCATTTAATTTTTTTACAACTTCTTTTAATGCCATCGCTGTTTTTCTAATATTTCCGCGCTCAATTAACACGCTACCTAAATATTTTAAAAACCAATTTATGCCAGGCACCTTTCCAAGTTCTTTTTTTGCAATAAATGCAACAGGTGCCACATAACCTATAATGAGTGGTATATCAAGTGCACTTTGATGATTGGCTACAACCAAATAAATTTCTCCTATCTCAGGTTTTTCACCATACACGTGTACCTTAATTCCTAACAGTTTAAAAGCCATTCTTCCAAAAGTTTCAATCTGACCAACTACAAAACTCCTTGATAAGTTTTTATTAAATAAGCCTATTAAGAAACCAATAAACAATACAATCGCACCGTAAAAAACAATATATACTACTGCACCTATAAGGAAATATAAAGTATAAAAGAAACTTCCTATTTTTCTCATAGCTTCCTCCCTATAACATGCTTTTCAATATTTTCAAATGCTTTTTCTTCTAAATTTGAAAGCTCAGTTAATTTACTTTCTATCTCTTCTATTTCTTTTATAGAAGATTTTGTTGCTGGATTTTTAGGAGCAAAAACAACACAGCTATCAAGATACGGTTGTATGGAAATTTCATAGCTTCCTATTTCTTTTGCTTTTTCTACGATATCAATTTTTTCAAAACCAATTAAAGGTCTCAGAACCGTTAAATTAGAAGCCGACTCAATAGTATGTAAGTTTTCTAGAGTTTGGCTTGCAACCTGACCTACATTTTCACCTGTTATAATTGCTTTTGCTTTAATCTTTTTTGCTAGTTTATTTGCTATCCTCATCATACTACGTCTTTGTATTATAAGCGAATATCTATCTGGTGCATTTGTTTTTATATATTGCTGAATAGGGGTAAATGGGACAATCCAAGTTTTTAAAGTGTCTGGAACGTATTTGGACAAAATATTCGACAATTCTAGAATCTTATTCTTTGACTTTTCGCTAGTAAATGGCGGACTCAAAAAGCTTAAAGTTTCAATTAAAATTCCTCTTTTCATCATGTACCAACCGGCTACTGGGCTATCAATTCCTCCACTTAAAAGTAAAATGCCTTTTCCAGAACTTCCAACTGGAAAGCCACCATACATCTGTTCTTTTCCAACAAAAACAAATACTTCCTTTTCTTTAACTTCAATACCTACAATTATATCTGGATTGTGAACATCCACTGATAATTCTTTAAAATTTTCCAAAACAAAGGCCCCAATGTGCGCACTAAGTTCTTGAGAATTCATATGAAATTGTTTAAATGATCTCTTTGTTTGAACTTTAAAAGTTTTTTCATTCTTTAATTTTAATTTCAAAAGCTTTAAAACAGCCTCTTTAATTTCACTTAAATCATGAGAAACTGCGTAGGCAAAGCTAAAATTTTGGATCCCAAATACATACTTCAACCTTTCTTTAATTTCATCAAAATCCATGTCTTTAAGTCTTATAATTATCCTTCCATACCTTTTATTTATTTCAGGTGGTCTTGCAATCTTTCTAATATTATCTATTAATTTTTTCTCAAAATAGCCTCTATTTTTACCCTTCAGTCCAATTTCTGAATACCTTACTACAACAACTGGTTCCATCTTTTTCCTCCTTTCTTACAGATAATATTTTACCACAAATATTATAATAGTTATATGTTTTATTAACTTAGATAAAACTAATCAGCATTGACAAATCTAATAAAAAATAATATACTATTATTGAAAATGATAATCATTCTCAATAAAAAAAACGGAGGTGCATTTATGGCAAGTTTTATAATCACTTTTAGAGAAGCTCTCGAAGCAGTACTTATCGTCAGTATTATTTTTGCATTTTTAAACAAAAACAAACTTCCAAACTACAAAAAACATGTCTATTTAGGGATTACACTAGGAATTGTTTCAAGTATCATATTTGGTATGATATTAGCTACACTTGAAGAACACTTTGCCGAAGCATTCGAAGGTATTTTTTCTTTAATTGGTGCTTTTCTTATAACTACGTTAATATTGTGGCTTCATAAAAATAAAAATTTTAACAAAGAAATCCAAAACAAGCTTAATAGTTCATTAAATAAAAATTTTGGAATAACTTTAATACTACTTGTTACTGTAAACATCCTTAGAGAAGGTTTTGAAACTGTTATCTTTCTATCTGCAATACCTGGTGATGCATCCATCATTTATGCAATATTAGGTATAGTAGTAGCTTTAGTACTTGGGTATCTCCTCTATATCGGAATACTAAAAGTAAATATTTCCATTTTCTTTACAGTTACAAATGTACTTTTAATTTTATTTGCAGCAGGATTAATTGCTTATGGTATACACGAACTTCAAGAAGCAGGCTGGTTCCCAATAATCATAGAGCATATCTATGATATCAATTCATTTATTAATGAAAAAGGTACATTTGGAGGATTTTTAAAAACACTCTTTGGATACAATGGAAACCCATCACTAATTGAATTTATTGCATACTGGACTTACCTTATACCTTCTATGTTTTTTGCTTTTAGAAAAAAAGAAATAAAAAAATAATACTAATCGATAAATAAAGTAAAATGGCTTTGGTAAACACCAAAGCCATTTTTTAATATAAACATCACAAATAAACCCATAACTTACTCAATCAACGCACATTTACTAAAGGCAATCACCCTGGTCAATGTAAAAATTATTTTCAATCAATCTAATCATCTTAGGATGAGCAAAGAGTGTGTCTATTAATATTGTTAACTTCTATCCTAGTAACATATATGTAATCTGCGCCTTTATCTTTCTTTCATTCATTCCCCTCATCTTTATCCTCTATTTTTGCCTTTCTATGTAGCACTCTATTTCCCATCTTTTACTATATATCAACCTATTTATTTCTCTTTCCATAAATTCTTTCCCTTTTCTTCCCCTAGGTCTTATATATAGCTTCATCTTTTCTTTCATTTTTTCAATAAACTCCCATTGCCAGTACCCCCTATCTGCTAACAATATCTAACCTTCTATATCTTCTAACATAATTTCTGCATGTTCTATCTATTATTTCCTATCTCAAAATCTAATAACACCTTTGCTTCATATAATAGATGAAGTCTCTTTTTCTTTCCTCTAATTTTTTTATCTTCAATGACTAGTAGTGTACTAAAAAGTCTCTTGAGCTTTATACTTTTTTTAATAATTTTTTCAATCTATAGTGTATTGTCTAAAAAGATATTTTCTTAGATACACTCATTTAGATTTATCAAAGACAAGGTTAGAAAATTTATTGAGTAATTTTTGTTGTTAAACAATATTGAAGTGAATATTATTGGGCTACACCTCCTTGTTGGCGATGTTTAGTACAAAAACAATTTTAACAAGTGTAGCCCTTTTTTTATATTCTAATTTAACCTATTTTTTACTTTGGCCAGGGTCTCCGAAAAACAAAAAAATTAACTAAAAGGAAATTTAAAATTAACTATAAAAAATTTTTGATGTTATTCTAAGAAAGAAAATTTTTTAACACATTTTTAACCAAATTCAAAAAAGTCCATTTTTACTAAATCTATAATATAGCATATGTAACATTTATGTTAATAGACTGAAATTAGACAAATTTTTAGGAGATGTTTCCGAAAATAAAGTTAAATAAGAGCTCATAAATTCTAGATTTAACTTACCGTTTACTTCCACTCAAAGGTTTTGTTACTTTTTTTTGTTATATTTATTTATGAGGATAGTTATAGGTTTAGAATCTACCTATGAGGAATGAAAACTTTTCTTTCTGATCATCACAATCATCATCCCTGGTAAAGTTTAGAATCTACCTATGAGGAATGAAAACCGATAATAAACCATAGAAATTGTTCCATGGTTGTTCCCGTTTAGAATCTACCTATGAGGAATGAAAACGGTGCACTTACATCTTTAAACTGTGTGTATACAAAAGGTATAGTTTAGAATCTACCTATGAGGAATGAAAACTGTGAATAAAATCGTAAACCCCTTTGTTATCATTTTGATATTGCAGTTTAGAATCTACCTATGAGGAATGAAAACCCAAATCTTTTGTGGGGTTAATAAGTTCTGTAAGTTTAGAATCTACCTATGAGGAATGAAAAACTACTGCTCCAGCCGGTGTCACTCTCGCGGTTACTCTTGGTTTAGAATCTACCTATGAATGAAAACAGTGGTCGTTGCGAAGCTTCAGAAAAGTCATAATCCATGCCGTTTAGAATCTACCTATGAGGAATGAAAACATATCGAAGAGTTTGTTACTTCGAAATGCACTTATAATTCCGTTTAGAATCTACCTATGAGGAATGAAAACACTGATTTTGCCAGCTTTCGTAATGTAATCGTGATAAGAAGTTGTTTAGAATCTACCTATGAGGAATGAAAACTCCGGGGCTAACCCCGTTTGAATGTGATGCTAGTATAAGTTTAGAATCTACCTATGAGGAATGAAAACTATCATTAGGCCACAACGTCATACTAGCACCCCCTAAGATAGTTTAGAATCTACCTATGAGGAATGAAAACTATACTTTTGTTGCAGTTAGCGTGCCATTGACTGTTATGTTTTGTTTAGAATCTACCTATGAGGAATGAAAACTTAATTTCGTTTAATATTGCTTCTGCATTTGTTAAGAATTCTTGTTTAGAATCTACCTATGAGGAATGAAAACCTGCCTTTTGATCAATTGAAAGAATTTCTTGTTTTTCAACAACGTTTAGAATCTACCTATGAGGAATGAAAACGCTGTTACTTGCGCAGATGCTATCTGTTCGCCATATAAGAGTTTAGAATCTACCTATGAGGAATGAAAACCTAATCTAGTCCGCTGCCTGAGCCTTGGCGGCCTGAATGCCGTTTAGAATCTACCTATGAGGAATGAAAACTATATAATTGCTTTTCATTCATCTTTTTTACTGTATAAGTTTAGAATCTACCTATGAGGAATGAAAACAAGTGCTACCGCGCCATTTCTAATAAGTAAAGCAGTATAAGGTTTAGAATCTACCTATGAGGAATGAAAACCATAATCCGCGCGCCCGGTTAAAAAGTCTGATGCCTCTACTCTGTTTAGAATCTACCTATGAGGAATGAAAACACTAATGTGCCCAAAGCCATTGTATCACCTCGCATTCGTTAAGTGTTTAGAATCTACCTATGAGGAATGAAAACAGTTGTTTCATCAACCGCGAGTCCTTTTTGTACTTCTATACTGTTTAGAATCTACCTATGAGGAATGAAAACTTATCCATTTTATCTTTGCTTCTCCTACATATAACGTGTTTAGAATCTACCTATGAGGAATGAAAACAAACGTCCAATAGTCGCTTATTTTGCTATCATATGGTTCCAACAAGTTTAGAATCTACCTATGAGGAATGAAAACTCTTTGTTTTTGGTAACAACAAAATAAACACAAACATCTCGCCGTTTAGAATCTACCTATGAGGAATGAAAACATTGCTTCAATTATGTTACCGTATTTTTTTCTAATTTGTTTAGAATCTACCTATGAGGAATGAAAACATCTGAATATGTTACTTCCACTATTGCTTTAATATGTTTAGAATCTACCTATGAGGAATGAAAACTCTAATACTTTTATAGTACCGCTGTTATAGACGGTTATTTTTTGTTTAGAATCTACCTATGAGGAATGAAAACATTAGAAAGCCAAAGCAAAAACACAATTTTAGATCTGTTTAGAATCTACCTATGAGGAATGAAAACGGTTAATTAGTGCTGTGTCTTGGACGTTTAGTTGTTTGTCGTTTAGAATCTACCTATGAGGAATGAAAACTGCATAGTCCAAATTTTTCAAACTATTCTCACTTTTTTTGAAATCTAGTTATTGAAATTCCTGTATTGATTCTCACTGAAAAGTTTCATTAAAAATTTCTATTAAAAATAAATGCTCCATTCTTGCACTATGACAAGAATGGAGCATTCTTTTTGTTTTTTAATAATTTATATTTACATAGCTATAAACTTTCAACGCTTTCAACTGGATAATCAATTTCAGATAATTTTGCTTTTACATTTTCTAGGTTTTCGGTTTCAATTTCAACAGTTTTACTTTCTAATTTAACTTCAAAGTTTTTTTCACCTAGCTCTTCTAATGCTTTTGTTATTCTCATAACACAATGTTTACAAGACATATCTGGTACTTTCAAAATAAATTTACCCATAAAAATCCCTCCTTTTTAAAATCTTCCTTTCATTATTAATTCTTTCTTTCTTTTGTACTCTTCTTCTGTTATTTCACCTTTTGCAAGTTTTTCATTTAATATTTTTAAAGCTGAATCCTCAAACTCACCTTTAAAAGATGGTTTAAAAGTTTTAAATAAAAAATATAGTATTACAGCTAAAAGAATCAGTCCAAAGAACATCATAATAAAACCTCCTCCCGGATAAAATCTCCAAAATGGGTTCCATAAGTAACACATTCTAATCACCTCCTAGATGCAACAAGACTTCTTACTAGAAAATACTTTTGCATATCTTCTTTCATTAATTTTTGAAGAATTCAATATTACTGTAATAGAGCTAAAGGCCATAGCAGCTTCTGCAATTGCTGGATGAAGAAGTCCAAGCATTGCCATTGGAATAGCTATAATATTGTAGAAAAATGCCCAGAAAAGATTTTGCTTTATAACTTTAAAAGTCAAGTTTGAAATATAAATTGCATCAACTATCTTTGAAATACCCTCTTTAGTTATAATAATATCTGCATTATCTATTGCAAGATCCGTCCCACTACCTATAGCAATTCCTACATCTGCACCTTTTAAAGCCGCTGCATCGTTCATTCCATCTCCAACCATTAAAACTTTATTACCTTCTACTTGGTATTTTCTTACTATCTCAAGTTTTTCATCTGGTTTTACTTGAGAATGAACTTTTTCAATACCTACCTTTTCTGCTACTATTTTTGCAGTCTTTTCATTATCACCTGTCACCATAACTGGAATTACATTCAGGCTCTTTAAATTTTCAATTGCAATTTTTGAATCCTGCCTTATTGGATCCTCTATTGCAATATAACCAACAATCTCTGAATCCTGTCTTACTTCAACAACAGTATAACCTTCTTTTAAAAGAGTTTCATACCTTGAATAATCTTCAGGCTTTCCAACAAAATATTCTTTTCCATCATACTTTGCAATAACTCCTTTTCCACTTATTTCTTTTATATCTTTGATTTCTAAATATTTTTCTGAAATCTTTGATATCGCTTTTGCAAGTGGATGATTTGAATTTTTTTCAATTGATGCAACTATTTTTTTAACTTCTTCATCTAAATTTGTATCAACAACAGCGGGATTACCTTGAGTAATAGTTCCAGTTTTATCCATTAATACAACTTTTACATCTTTCATAGTCTGTATTGCCTCGGCATTTCTTATCAAAAGACCTTTTTTTGCTGCAAGTGAAGTTCCTGTTATTAAAGCCATAGGTGTTGCAAGACCAAGGGCACAAGGGCAGGCAATTACAACCGTTGCAACAAATGCAAATATAGCAAATGAAAGAGGATCATTTGTACTTAATATCCAAGGAAATATTTTTCTAGCGCTTTCAAGTAGTGGATAAAATTTATCAAACCCAAAATACCAGAAAATACCACTTATAACGGCAAGAGTAATAATTGTAGGAACAAACCAATTTGTTATTCTATCTGCCAGTGCTTGAATAGGAACTTTAGCACCTTGAGCTTCCTGAATTAACTGGATCATTTTAGAGAGAAAAGTATCTTCACCCGTCTTAGTAACTTTAATCTTTAAAATCCCAGTCAAATTGAGAGCCCCTCCGACTACTTCATCGTTTTCTTTTTTCTCAACTGGCATTGATTCTCCAGTAACTACTGACTCATCAACACCTGATGCACCTTCAATAACTATGCCATCGACTGGTATTCTCTCACCAGGTTTTACAATAACTAGCATATTTTCTTTTACTGCCTCAATTGGTAAAAATAATTCTTCACCATTTATAACAACCCTTGCTTCTCTAGCTTGAAGACTAAGTAATTTCTTTATTTCTTTTGTTGCTCTATCTCTAAGATAAGACTCTATAAACCTTCCTAAAAGATGGAAAGAAATTATCATTGTACCAATAGCACCAAAAGAAGCAAGTTCAAAACCAAAAAGCGCTAAAACTGAAGTAAGCCACGAGGTTAATGCTCCAAAAAATATTAGTGTATCCATATTAGTATGCTTGTGGGTAAGTGCAATCCACGCACCTTTTATAGTGTTTTTCCCTGCAACAAATGTTACAAATGCACCACCAATTACTTCAAGTAACACAAAATACGGAACCTTTACAAAGAACATATTAATTATCATCAAAATTGATATAGGAATAGTAACAGCTAAAGCCATTATCAAACTTCTTTTTATTTGTCTAAATCTTTTTTCTTCAATTTGTTGTGGCTTTTCAGTTGACACTCCATATCCTACACTCTCAACCAACTTCTTCACTTTTTCAAGATCAATACTTTCATCTCCGACAACAAATGCTGTATTTGTTGCCAAGTTAACTGATGCAAATTTTATATTTTCATCTTTTGAAAGTACCTTCTCAACTGTTCGAGCACAATTTGCACAAGTCATACCAGTAACTGAAAAAGTTATCTTTTTTTCAGGCATTTTATCACCACCTTACACAATTTTATTTAGATAAGATATAACATCCTCTAATTCCTTTATTTTTTGCTCAACTTCCTGTGGATCATCTGAAAAAGCTGCACTTTTAACACAAGTTTCAAGATGTGAATTCAACACTTGAACATTTGCTTTCTTTAATAGCGAAATTGCAGCAAGAATTTGCTTTGAAATATCAATGCAATATCTGTTTTCTTCAATCATCTTTATTATCGCATCAATTTGCCCTCTTGCATTTTTTAACGTTCTTAACGCATCTTTATGTTTCATACTATACCCTCCCCACTACCGTACGGTCTAGAATAATTATAACATACCAACTTCAAATTAGCAAATAAAAAATGCCCTGAAAGTTTCTTTCAGGGCACTTAAAAATGTAAGAAAATTAAATATTAAACGTATGCTCCTAAAAATTGGCTCTTGTAAAGTTCTGCATAGAATCCATTTTTCTTCATCAATTCATCATGTGTCCCTTTTTCTATTATCTGACCTTCATTCATTACCAATATAATATCTGCATCTCTAATTGTTGAAAGTCTGTGCGCAATTACAAAATTTGTCCTACTGTGCATTAATCTTTTCATAGCTTTTTGAATTAATTTTTCAGTTAAAGTATCAACATTACTTGTTGCCTCATCTAAAATCAATATTTCTGGGTCTGCGATAAAAGCTCTTGCAATAGTTATCAATTGTTTTTCACCTTGAGAAATATTATTTGCATCTTCATTTATAACTGCATCATATCCACCAGGTAGCGCCATAATAAAGTGGTGAGCATGTGCAAGTTTTGCCGCATTTATTATTTCTTCTTCAGTAGCCCCTTCCTTTCCATACGCAATATTCTCCCTTATTGTTCCATTAAACAACCACGTATCCTGAAGCACCATACCAAATGTTCTTCTAAGGTTATCTCTTTTTATCTTTCTAATATCAATACCATCAACTGTGATCCTTCCACCTTGAATTTCATAAAATCTCATCAACAAGTTTACAAGAGTTGTTTTTCCTGCACCCGTAGGTCCAACTATTGCAACAGTTTGTCCACTCTTAACGTCAATATTTAGATCTTCAATAAGTTTTTTATCTTCTCTATAGCTAAAATATACATGCTCAAATTTTACGTTTCCATCAACTTTTTCAAGTTCAATTGCATCCTCTGGATCAGGTAGTTCCTCTTCTTCATCCAGTATTTCAAAAACCCTTTCTGCTGCTGCAAGTGTAGATTGAATCATATTCATTATATTTGCAACCTGAGAAATTGGTTGATTAAATTGTTGTGCATACTGGATAAATGCTTGAACATCACCAAGTTGTATTGCCTTTTTAGTTACCATTATTCCTCCGACAACCGAAACAATTACATATCCTAAATTTCCAACAAATCTCATAACTGGCATAGTAATACCAGAAACAAATTGTGCCTTCCATGCAACATCATACAATTTTTGGTTGTACTCTTCAAATTTTTTAATACTCTCCTCTTCTTTGTTGTATGCTTTAACAACAACAAGTCCGCTAAACATTTCTTCAACATGACCATTTACATTTCCAAGATAGACTTGTTGGTTTTTAAAGTATTTCTGAGATTTCTTTACAATAAAGACTATAAATCCAACGCTAATGGGTAAAGTAACCACTGTAACAAGTGTAAGTAAAGGACTTATAGTAAGCATCATAACAATTACACCAACGATAGTAACAATTGAAGTTATAAGTTGAGTTAAACTCTGATTTAAAGTGTTACTAATTAAATCAACATCGTTTGTTACTCTACTTAAAATCTCCCCATGTGTTCTTGAATCATAAAATTTTAATGGAAGCTTTGAAAGTTTTTCCATAACATCTGTTCTAAGCTTTTTAACTACTTTTTGCGATACTCCGGCCATCACATACTGCTGGATATACATGAATAATGCAAAAAGCCCATATAATATTCCAACGTTAATTAATATTTTCAGGATTCCATTAAGATCAATCTTTGCTTTAGGAAATATCCTTTTTGCCATGTATCCTTGGAATAACTTTGTAGTAGCTTTTCCAAGAACTTTGGGCGCGATAATACTAAATATAGTACCAGCAATCGCCATTGCTAAAACGATAATTATTGGCACCATGTAAGGTTTTAAATAGATCATTAATCTTTTCAACGCCTTTTTAAAATCTTTTGGTTTTTCAACAGCTGCTCTAATTGGTCCACCTGGCCCTCCTTTATGTCCTCTTGCAGGTCTCTGAATTTTTTCGCTCATGCTATCTCCTCCTCTGAAAGCTGAGAAGAAACTATTTCTCTATACACTTCACATGATTTCATTAACTTTTTGTGCGTTCCTATTCCAACAACCCTTCCTTTATCAAGCACTATTATTTTATCTGCATTCATAACAGTTGCTACTCTCAAAGATACAATTATTTTAGTTGCATCTTTTAACTTTTCTCTAAGTTCTTTTCTAAGCTTTGCATCGGTTTTAAAGTCAAGCGCCGAAAAACTATCATCAAATATATAAATTTTTCTCTTCCCTACAATTCCACGAGCGATTGCCAGCCTTTGCTTTTGACCTCCAGAAAGATTTGTTCCACCCTGAGAAACTTGAGTTTTAATACCTTCAGGAAGCTTTGATACAAATTCCCAAGCCTGTGCGGTCTTTAAAGCCTCAACTATTTCTTCTTCAGTTGCATCTTCTTTTCCAATCCTTACATTTTCCTCTATAGTACCTGAAAATATAACAGGTCTTGAAGGAGTAAATGAAATCATATCACGTAAATCTTTTTGAGAAAGCTCTTTTATATTAACACCATCAATTAAAATTTCACCACTTGTTACATCATAAAACCTCATCAAAAGCTTTACTAAAGTACTTTTTCCTGAACCTGAACTACCAATAATTCCTACAACCTCTCCAGGATTAATCTCAAAATTAGCATTTTCTATAGCAGGTTCTTTACCACCTTCATAATAAAAAGTGACATTTTTAAATTCTACTTTTCCCATACCTTCCAGTTTCTTAGGAGATTTAACATCTTTTATTCTTTCTTTTTCATTTAAAACTTGGGCTACCCTTTCAGCAGAGGCTGAGGCCCTTGGCAAGAATATAAACACAACTGAAATCATTATAAATGAGAACATAATCTGCATTATATATTGCATTACAGCCATCATAGTTCCAACTTCAAGAGTTCCTTTATCTATCTGAATTGCACCAATCCAAATCAAAAAGATAATAGTAAAATTCATTATTAAAAGAATTAGTGGGAAAACCAATGCAAAAATTCTATTTACCTTCAACGCTGTACTCGTTAAATCTTCATTTGCAACCTCAAATCTCTTTTTTTCATATTCTGTTTTTGCAAATGCTCTTATAACCCTAACACCAGTTAAATTTTCTCTCAAAACTCTGTTTAAATTATCCAATTTTTTTTGCATAGACTTAAAAAGAGGCATACTGTACTTTACTATAAAATACATAACAACAAACATAATCGGCAAAGATACCAACAAAACCATAGTCAATTTAGGACTCTTTGAAATAGCCATTATTGTTCCACCAATAGCCATAACAGGAGCCAATGCAACCATACGAAGCATCATAAATATAACATTTTGAATCTGTGTAATATCATTTGTATTTCTGTTAATAAGTGTTGCCACTCCATACTTATCAACTTCGTTCAGTGAAAAATTCATAACTTTTTTGTAGACATGACTTCTTAAATCTTTTCCAAATCCCATAGCAACCTTTGCAGCAAAATAAGTTGAAACAATTGCTGCGGCAACATTTAAAAGAGTTACAAAAAGCATTTTCCAACCAACACTTAAAATATAATCCACATTACCACGACTTACACCTTTGTTAACAATATCACCCATTAAATCAGGCAAGTAAAGATTTAAAATGGCCTGAATAACGACAAAAGTAATTGCTAAAATTATCAAAAACGTATACTTTTTAAGATACTTAACAACACCTTTCATCCTTCATCGCCTCCAAATTCAAGAGTATCTTTTTAAGTAACTTTTCCAAAACTTCCATCTCCTCATTTGTAAAATTTTCAAAGCTTTGCCTTTCAAATTCCTTCAATCTCTTAAAAATTTTATCAACTATTTTCAATGCTTTATCAGTTAAATAAATGTGGTAAAATCTTCTGTCACTTTCATCCTGAATTCTTTTTACAAAACCGGCCTTTTCCATTCTTCTAAGCATAATTGCAACTGTAGAAGTTGAAAGCATAACTTTTTTTGCCAAATCTTTTTGTGAAATTCCAGGATTTTTCCTAACTATAAAAAATATCGGGATTTGACCTGGATGAATCTTGTATTTATCCATTTCACTTTTTAAAATTTGAAACTTTAATCTTTCTATCTCAGAAAAAAGTAAAAAAGTAGAAGAAAATTCAAAATTATCCACCACTTTCCACCTCCAATAGTTTTACATAAAACTATTTTATATCAAACTATTTATTTTGTCAATAAAAAAGTGCCGGATAATACCGGCACTAAAATGTAATAGCTTAAAAGATTATCTTGAAATAGGCTTTAAAGAATCTCTGTATATGGAAGCAATTGTCTTTTCATCTGCTTTTATAGGTGCCATGCTTAGTAACAAGCCAAGGGAAGGAGTTTCAAGGGCAAGTTTTGTTAATTTTTCTACATCATTTTCTGTAAAGCCCATATCCTCTAATTTTTCAGTTACGCCCAAATTAAACAACCATTTTTCAATGCCAGCAGCAATTTTTTCCGCTTCTCCTGGAACACCCTTTAATCCAGGAACAATTGGTTCATATATATCAGCTAAAACTTCTGGTTTTGCAATGTATATATGTTTAACAACTGCTGGAAGAAGCATTGCAAGACCAAGTCCATGTGCTAAATCAGGTTTTACAGCGCTCAATGGATGCTCAAGTGCATGTGTAAAGTGCAACATTCCATTATCAAATGATATGCCTGCTATTGCTGATGCGTATAAAAGATAATATCTTGCTGTTAGATCATCTGGATGTGCCACTGCTTGAGGAAGATATCTAGCAATTAATCTTATTGTTTCTTTCGCAAGTAAAATTGAGTATGGGCTTGCTGCCAAAGTTGTTGCTGCCTCAGTAACATGGTTTACTGCATCTATTGAGGTAAATACAGTTTGACCCTTTGGTAGTGTAACCATTAATTGTGGATCATCAATTGCATAAAGTGGATAAATACAATCGTATGCAATTGCTGGTTTGTACTCTTTTTCAAGAATTGAAGCAACAGCAAATCTATCTACTTCAGTTCCTGTTCCATGTGTTGTATTTATTGCAATTATTGGTTTTGCTTTTTCTGGAGTAAATAAACCTTCATAAAGCTCTTCAGCAGTTTTTTCAGGATATTCAAGCAAAATAGCAACACTTTTTGCTGTATCAATTGGACTTCCTCCACCAATTCCAATAACTGCTTGAGCCCCATTTTGTAATCCCAATTTTGTTGCTTCATTAATCTGTGCAGTCGTTGGATTTGGAGAAACATCTTCGTAAATTACATATTTAAATCCCTTTGCCTTTAATTCTGGCTCAATCACATCCCATGCGCCGGTTACTTTGTATGCTATTTTATCTGTGACAAAAATCACATTATCAATACCTTGTGCTTTTAAGTTGTCAAGAATATCAGAAATCTTTTTTATAGCACCTACACCAAAATAACACGTTGTTTTACACCTTAATTCAAAAACATTATAAATATCCATTTTGCTTTCCCACATAATCTCACCTCCTGTGAATATTTTCACAATTATTATAACATTTAGAAAAGGCTTTTAAATTAAAACCGTTTGAACTTTTCGTTAATTTTTTCACGAAATAAACATTGTTATTTGAATAATAAAAAAAAAATTATTTGTTGCTTTTTTGTCTATAATTAATCAATAAACTTTTTAAAGCACATGTATTATTTATTAATTACTCTATATTGGTTAATTTAAGATTAAGGCAAAATAAAATTATAATAAATGTAAATTATATTATATATTTTTTTGATAGAATTTTTTTGAACTTCAACAAAGAAGGAGGGGGATTATGAAAAAATTTTTTACAATACTCTTACTTACTATTTTGTCTATTTCAATGATTTTTTGTAAAAGTTTTAAGATCGAAAAAGTTAGTTTAGAAACACCAAGAGAAAATTATTTTCCTAATTTGATCTTTACTAGTTTTTTAAACTCTTCAAACCAATTCTTTTTATACTCTGAATCTAAAAAAACTCTATTATCAGTAAAAATTAACATACTTTCAGCTTTTAATCCAGAAGACATCTACATAGAAGATTATTTAAAAAATATAGATTTTAATTTTGAAAACTTTAAAATTATTGACTTTGATTATAATACTTTCACTTTGTATTCAGACAATAAAATAATTAAAATCTCAGAATCTGGCGATGTAATCTCAACTAATAAAATAAGTATTGATCTTGGAAAATTTCCATTAATTAAGAAAATTGACGAAGATAAATATTTTATAGTAGATAAAAAATTCTACACTGTTTCTTCTTCCGGAACTGTTTTAGACTCTTTTGATAGCATAAAAACTTCCGAATTTACTATAAAACCTACCAACATAGTGAACTTGGCAACATTTGGTTATGATCTTTACTTTATTACAGACAAAAACAGTATTATAACTTATAATCCTTTAACAAAAATGGGGGAAATTATATTAAAAGAATTTGATCATGGAAGAATTAAAAATCTTGCCATTGAGCCATACACAAAATCTATATTTATATCCTTCACAAATAACGATCAAGATATGTCAATTGGATACGTTGATCTTAAAGAACAAGTAGTTAAAGTAATAGATAATGAAAAAGTAAGTGATTTCTTAGGAATTTTGTTCAACAAAGGTTTTCTATGTGTAATTAAAAAAGATGGATACAAAGTCTTCTCTATTTTAGACATTGTAAAATAAAAAACATGAAAATATAAATATCCAACAATTTTCTTTGATACTCTTTCTGTAATTTAGCTCTTTTACACTATATTGGTTCACAAAGAAATATATTGAAAAAACTCTTCTTGGCACTGATAGCCAAGAAGAGTTTTATTATATAAAATATACTGTGTTAAAATGAGAATATCTAAAATCATGAAATTTAAAACATTGAACATGAATATGAAGATAAAAGTATGGGTAAAAGAGAAAAATACTTGCAAAAAGTTGGAATGCCCCCAGGAACCCTTTTATACACAGGTTCTAAAAGTAACGTCTTTGAAATAAGTTACATAAAATACAATGAGAAATTTTTTGAATAAGACAAAATTCTAAATATCGAAAATTGCTATGATGATAATGAGTATAATCAAGAACTTATTACTTGGATTAATGTTGTTGGAATTCATAAAGAAGAAATTATTGAAAAAATAGGAAAATATTTCAACTTACACTCTTTAACTTTAGAAGATATCCTTAATATTTATCAAAGATCTGAATTGGAAGAGTTTGAAGATTATATATTCATAGTATTAAAAGATTTAAAATTTGAAGAAAATGGTAATTTAATTGATGTAAATCAAATAAGTATTGTTATCAAAGGAAATTATATAATAACTTTTTCAGAAAAAATTCAAACATCTTTGATAATCTTATTGAACATATAAGGAAAAACAAGGGAATTATTCGAAAAAAGAAAATAGATTATTTACTCTATAGAATTGTCGATACAATTGTTGATAATTACTTTGCAATTTTAGACAAGCTTGAAGAAGAAATAAAAGTTCTTGAAGATGATATTATATCTGAAACATCCAAAAAAACAATAAAATCAATTCAAACATTAAAAAGAAATATGATTAATTTTCGAAAAATTGTCGACCCCTCAGAGAAATTTTAAATAGTTTGATTAGAGACATGAGCGATTATTTAAGTGATTCTATACTATACTTTAGAGATACATACGATCATGTTATTCAAATTATTGAAGAATTAGAATCCATTAGAGATCAAGTTTCAAGCACTTTAGATATTTTTCTTACAACTGTAAATAACAAAATTAACCATGTTATAAAAATATTAACTGTAATATCCACAATATTTATGCCAATAACTTTTATCTCCGGAATTTATGGAATAAACTTTAAATACATGCCAGAATTATATTGGAAATGGAGTTACTAAGTAGTTTTAGCTGTTATGTCAATAATTGTAATTTTCCTAATAATAATATTTAAAAGAAAAAAATGGTTATAAAATTAAATACAAAAGAGCTGGAAATAAACTCCAGCTCTTTTTAAAAATCAAAATTTTGTATAATATTTAAAACTCATTTACTAGACAACTTTTTCAACCTTTCTGGATTCATGTAATTTAAACAGCAACCGCTTCCAAACATTTTTACTTCCTGATCCTTTTCCATTTCTACTATTTTGTCATAAATGCCACATTTGTTACTCTCAGTCAAATATTCACATTGATTTTTTTCTTCATTCCATTTTCCATAATAACAAGGAGTTACCTTACAACAATAACCACATTGAACACATTCTGGACAGCTATTTTCATTCCTCAATTTTTCTACCATCTCATCTAAACTTTCAAATTCCTCATCGAAATCCTCAAAAAACATATTTACTCTCCTTCCAACTCATTTAACCTTTCTTCAACAAATTCTACAATTTCCCCAATGTGCTTTTCAGAAAAATCAAGCTTTATTCCAGCCACCTCATACACTTTATCAATCGGCATCTTATAGCCAACCTTTAGGAAGTTATGATAATCTTCAATCGCCTTTTCAGGATTCTCAATGTAGTTTTTATAAATAGATAACGCACCAAGTTGGGCAATACCATATTCTATGTAATAGAATGGAACTTCAAAAATGTGAAGCTGGAACATCCATCTATTATTCTTTTCAAAAACAAGTCCACTCCAGTCTATTCCTCTGTTGAATCTATCCATCAATTTGCCAAAGTATTCTTCTCTTTCTTTTGCTGTGTGCTCTGGATGTGTATAAATCCATTGTTGGAAAGCATCAACCGTCATACACCATGGCAAAAATAGTAGTGCACTTTCAAGTTCTTCTATCATTGCTTTTCTAAAATCATCTTCATCCTTATAATATTCATTCCAATGATGCATTGTAAGAAGTTCCATACTCATCGAAGCAAGTTCTGCAATTTCCATTCTATGTGGTCTATAGTACTCTATAGGAATATTAACAGTTTCAAATGTATGCATTGCATGTCCTGATTCATGAAGAAGCGTTCTAACATCACTGCTTTGTCCTGTTGCATTCATGAATATAAATGGTGCCCCTGTCTCTGGCAATGGATAATTGTATCCACCCGGAGCCTTTCCTTTTCTATTTTCAAGGTCTAACAAGTCTGAATTTTTCATCATTTCAAGCCTTTCTCCAAAAACTCTCTTTACTTTTCCCAACACTCTAATTGCTTTATTTACAAACTCATCGATTGTGTTATATGGTTTTAATACCTTTCCATCAATATCGACGCTTGTATCCCATGGCCTTACACTTTCAATACCAAGCTTTTCAGCTCTTCTTTTCATCCTTTTTTCAAAAAACGGCATGACTTTCTTTTCAACTGACTCATGGAATTGCAAAACATCTTCAACCGAATATTCAAATCTTCCCTTCAAATTATGCATGTAATCTCTGTAATTTTCAAATCCAGCATTTTTTGCTTGTTTTATTCTAATCTCTTTAAGTTCGTCAAAAAGTTTATCCAATTCTTCTTTTCTTGATAAAAGACCTTCAAATCTTTTTCTCCAAGCTTCTTCTCTTATCGTTCTGTCTGGAGATTTCAAATATGGTAATAATTGTTGCAAAGTCTTTTCTTCACCTCTAAAATCTACCACAATAGAGCCGTAAATTGATCCATATTTATTTGAAAGTTTTCTTTCTTCAACTTGGAGTGGAATATTTTCCTCTCTAAATAGTTCAATATTGTTAGATATAATTTTCAACATATGATGGTATTCATTTGGCAACTTTTTAGAAAATTCTGAGTTATATATCTTTTTTTCAACTTCAATTGAATATGGTTTTAGTTTTGAAACAACGTTCTGGAAATAATCGTTAAACATCTCTGAATATTCAGGTTTGTCTGCAAACCTTGTCATATTAATATATCTTCTTCCCATTTCCTCGGAGACAATATCACTTAATTCAGTAAATTTTTCTACAAGTGATATTAGATCGCTTTCACTATTAATATTCTCCGATAACAACTGTTTTATACTCTCTAGTATCTTTTCACCATCCGTTGATGATAAATCTTTAAAGTATTTTCTAGGTTTTCTTTCAATCTTCTTGTCCGTAAATATCATCTAAATTCCCCCTTTTTAAATCTCTTGTTATTGGCTTTTTCCAATTAGAAAATTTTATAAAAAGATATGCAAGAAGTAGAGCACTTACATTACTTATTATCATAGCAAAAAACAATCCTGTAAAACCGAACTTTGTAGAAAAAAATGCAACAAGAGGTACTCTAATTCCCCATAGCCTTGTTATATCAACTATCATAGAAAGATCCGTTCTGCCAGCTCCTACAAGCGCATGTACAAACACCGACATAGAAGTAAAAAATGGTAAAGAAAAAGAAACATACCTAAAAAATATATAACCAACTTCTATTACATCTTTTTCGTTTATAAAAAACTTTGTAAGCTGTCCTCCAAAAAAGAAGGTAAGAGTACTAAGGAAAAATACAATAGTAAAATTCGTCCAAAATGCTACTTTCAAAGTTTTTTCAGCGCTTTTTACATCACCAGCACCCAAAAATTGTCCAACCATTGCAGTAACGGAATTTGCAATTCCAAAAGAAATCATCGTAATAAAGTTTATTATTCTATTTCCAACACCGTATGCACTTACAACAGTCGGTCCAAAACTTGAAACAAATCTCATAATAAAAACAAAGCCAAGTGAAGTAATACTCATACTCAAAGAACTTGGAAGTGCTATTCTAAAAACTTTTTTGATCAACTGCCAATCTGGTGTTAAATCTCTTAAATGTATCTTAAATCCCCTTTTACCTTTAAATAAACTCTCAATAGCCATAAGGGCAGCTATAATCCTTGCAATTGTAGTTGCAAGTGCAGCTCCAACTACACCCATTTTTGGAAAAATACCTATTCCAAAAATAAGAAGCGGATCAAGAATAATATTAATTATTGTTGAAATTAACATAAGATTCATCGTAAATTTTGAATCTCCCCAACCCCTAATAATGGAACTTACTGTATTAAAAATAAAGCCAAAAGGAAGACCTAACATTATTATATTAAAGTACTTTACCGCATAATCTACAACTTCTGCACTTTCTTTTCCAGCAACAGCCATTATTATTGGCCTTGATATAATTATTGAAAAGATTGAAAAAATTACACCAATTAAAGTAGAGGTTAGTAGACTTTGACCTGCAGATTTTTGGGCAAGTTTTTTGTCTTTTGCTCCAGTAAATTGTGCAACCAGTGTAACACCTGCTTGTGAAAAACCTATAGAAAGCGAAATAAATACAAAAATAATTGGCCAGACAATCGTTGGTGCAGAAAATTCTATTTTCCCAAGCTTTCCTAGAAAATAACCATCCACTGCGTTATAAAATGTCTGCATTAGGTTTGAAATTATAAGCGGCCAACTCAGTAAAAACAGTGACGAAAATATTCCCCGATTAAATATATCTACCCTATGTTTATTCTCCAAAACTATACCCCCTAAATAATGATTCGCATTACTAATTATATCATATTTAAAAAAAATGATAAAATAAAAATAAGAAAAAATTTATTTTGGAGGTGTAATTTATGAAAAAAGCACTTTTAATATCAACATCTATTATTTTAGCATTTATTTTTATATTTTTAATATGGTCTATTAATCCACTAAAACCATTAAGTGAAGTCGAAAATTATTTAAAATCGAGCGAAAACGTTGAGATTGAATACATAGGTAAAGATATATTTTTTAAACCGAAAACAAATTCTAATATTGGAATTATATTTTATCCCGGCGGGCATGTTGATTACAGAGCGTACGCACCACTGGGCTTTTATCTTGCAAAAAATAACATAAATTTTGTTTTACTTAAAATGCCTTTAAATCTTGCATTTTTTAGAACTAATGGTGCAAAAAACATAATTGATAAGTATGGAAATATAGAATGGTATGTTGCCGGCCATTCTCTTGGAGGAATTGCAACAATAGAGTTTGCAAAGAAAAATAATGTTGAGGGAGTAATTTTACTTGCATCATATCCTGCAAAAGATATTTCAAATCTTGATCTAAAAATACTTGCTATTACAGCAAGTAACGATGGGCTTGTTACAAGGGAAAAATTCAAATCAAAAATTAAACTTTTTCCAAAAAATACGGTATTTTACGAAATTGACGGAGGAAATCATTCTCAGTTTGGATTTTACCCACTCCAAAAAGGAGATAATGAGGCTACAATTGATAGATACAAACAACTTTCAATAATAGTAAATAAAATTTTAGAATTTATAAACGAAAATAGTTCGTCAAACTAATAATTGTGATATAATACTTTTTAGGAGGTGATTCAAATGAATTACAGAAAAGTAGGAAAATGGGGATTAAAAATCAGTGAACTATCTCTTGGTTCTTGGCTCACTTTTGGAAATCAACTTGATATAGCCGGTGCTAAAGAAATTGTTAGAGAATCTTTTAAAAACGGTATCAACTTCTTTGATACTGCAGAAGCATATGCAAATGGAATGGCAGAATCAATGCTTGGAGAAGTTCTTAAAGAATTTAGGAGAAGCGACATCGTAGTTTCAACAAAAATATTCTGGGGTGGAAATGGTCCAAATGATAAAGGACTTTCAAGAAAGCACCTTTTGGAAGGAACATGGGCTTCACTAAAGAGATTACAACTTGACTATGTTGATATCGTTTACTGTCACAGACCAGATCCAGAAACACCAATTGAAGAAACAGTTCTTGCAATGGACTACATTGTAAGAAATGGACTTGCACTATATTGGGGAACATCCGAATGGAGTGCGGAGCAACTAGAAGCTGCTCATAAAGCATGTAAAGAGCTAAATTGTATACCACCTATAGTAGAACAGCCACAATACAACATGCTTGTAAGAAAAAGAGTTGAGGAAGAATACAAACCAATATATGAAAAGTATGGTATGGGACTTACAATTTGGAGTCCTCTTGCATCCGGAATATTAACAGGAAAATATAACAATGGAATTCCAGAAAATTCAAGACTTGCAAGATTCCCACATCTTAGAAAGCACCTTGAAGAAAATGGGCTTTTAGGTGAGAAAGTATTCAAAAAACTTCAAAAGTTACAAAAAATTGCGGATGAATTAGATGCAAAAATGTCTCAACTTGCAATTGCATGGTGTCTATTAAACGACAATGTAAGTAGTGTCATATTAGGTGTTTCAAGCAAAGAACAACTCCATGAAAACCTAAAGGCAATAGAAATCAAAGAAAAGATCACAGAAGATTTAGAAAAACAAATCAGAGAAATTCTCGAGGAGGAATAACATGTTAAAAAAGTACGCAGAAGTTGCCTTAAAAATTGGACTAAACCTACAAAAAGGTCAAATACTATTCATAAAAGCACCAATTGATGCAAGAGAGTTTGTAGAACAAGTTGTTGAAACAGCTTTTGAAATAGGAGCGTTTGATGTTTACGTAAAATGGTCAGATGAAATAATTACAAAAACCAGACTTAAAAATGCACCAATTGATGCATTAAAAGAATTTCCAGAATGGGAAATAAAAGCTTCTGAATACCTCTTAGATAAAAAGGGCGCAGTATTAAGCATTACTGGTGGCGATCCAGATGCACTAAAAGATGTTCCACCTGAAAGAATTGGAATTTTTACAAAAACAGTAAATACGGCGAACAAAGACATAATGAGAAGAATGATGTCAAACGAAATAAGCTGGTGCGTTGTAGCGTATCCTACAAGAAAATGGGCCAAAAAGGTTTTAGGAGAAGAAAACACTGAAAAATTACTAGAATATATTTTAAAGGCAAGTAGAATCGAAGGAGATCCTGTAAAAAATTGGCAAGAACATATAGATAATCTTAAGAGAATAACCAGATTTTTAAACGAGAAGCAATTTGACTATCTAAAATATGAAGGTCCTGGTACAGATCTCACCGTAGGTCTTCCAAAAAATCATATATGGCTTTCTGCAACTCAAGAAAATATGAGTGGTATAACATTTGTTCCAAATATTCCAACTGAAGAAATCTTTACAGCACCGCACAAAGATAAAATCAATGGTGTGGTTACAAACAGTCTACCTCTTGTATATGGTGGAAATGTAATAGATAAATTCACACTCGAATTTAAAGACGGTAAAATTGTAAATTACAAAGCAGAAGTAGGAGAAAAAATTTTAGAAACAATACTTAATACAGATGATGGTGCAAAAAGCTTAGGAGAAGTAGCTTTGGTTCCTGTAAATTCACCAATTTACAAGATGAAGACTATATTCTACAACACACTATTTGATGAAAATGCAGCATCTCACTTTGCATTTGGAAGAGCATATCCAAATTGTATAAAAGATGGCACCAAAATGAATGAAGAACAACTAAGACAAAACGGTCTAAACACAAGTCTTACACACGTAGACTTTATGGTTGGAAATGAAAATATGAATGTATATGGAATAAAAGCAGGTGAAAAAATAACACTTATGGAAAATGGAAAATGGGTAATATAGGTAGTAAAGGCCTCATCATATATTTGATGAGGCCTTTTTTCTTTTAATAATGCTAGATAAAGATACAATAGATATCGAAAAGATAACCCAGATTAATGGTATTAAAAAATGATTTTCATAGACAGAATAGCCAAAAGATTTTCTTATTCCATCAACAAGGTAAGTAGAAGGAATAATTTTTGATAAAGTTCCTATTATTCCTGCATTTCTTACATCAAAATAAAATCCACCTGCAAACATAAATACTTGAAATAAAATATTTCCAAGTACTACAATCGTATCCGGATTCTCTATTAAACTTGCTATCATATAACCTAATGACAAAAATACCACACTTCCAAATAACATATAAATTGAGACATTTAACACATCAGGTTTTACTCCATACACTAAAAAATCAAATAAAGTGAATATTATATTTGCAAAAACAATTTGCACCAGCGAAACAAGAGCGTATACAAAATAAAATTTTCCAAGACTATATGGTGTACATTTTAATCTTCTCAAAAGCCCTCGCCTTTTGTAAAAAGAAATCTGCGAAGTAAAGCCAAAGAAGGTTACCGACATAATATTCATTACCAAAATTGAAGCATATAAAAATTGAGAATAAGATATACTTTTTTTCCTTTCATTTACCTTTAATTTTACTTCTTTTTCTGAATTTAACGCATTCAAAGAAGAAAATATATTCACCAAAATATCTTTAACAACCTTTGAATATTCTTTATCTGTATAAAAAATTTCAACATTTACAGGTTTAAACAACTTTGTTTTCGACAAGATCAAAGCTCTTTGAAGTCTTAGATCAAAATTATCTTCAAAGACTATTACTGCATCAAGATTTTTCTCAACAATCTCTTCAACTTTTTTAACTTTTAAAACTTCAAAGTGGTCCTTTAGATTTTCTATAAATTTATTTTCACCGATATATCCTATCCTAAATTTTGCATTTTTTTCAATATCACCAAAAATTGATGTAAGCAGGATAGTTAAAAGTATTGGAAAGACTATAATCCAAAAGGTAGCCTCTTTTGACCTTAAAAATTCTATCTTAAATAGTGCCTGAAACATATCAATCCCTCAATTCTTTACCAGTTAATTTTAAAAACACATCTTCAAGTGTCGGGTGTCTGACTGTAAAATTTTCTATTTTGTTTTCTATAAGCTTTTGTATTAAACTATTTGGATCATTTGTTTCAACAAGTGTTCTATTTCCAATAATCTTTCCAAATTTTTCATACACGCCATCTATTTCAATTATTGTCTCTAAATTAGAATTTTCTATTAATTTCTGCGGAGTATCAAGGGCGATAATCTCCCCATTGTCAATTATACAAACCCTATCCGATAAAAATTGAGCTTCTTCCATATAATGTGTTGTCAAAAATATTGTTTTTCCTTTATCTTTAAATTCAAGTATAATATCCCAGATTTTTCTTCTTGATTGTGGATCAAGTCCTGTTGTAGGTTCATCCAAAAAAATAATTTTTGGGTCATTTATAAAAGATAGTCCAACAACAAGTCTTTGAAATTGGCCTCCAGAAAGATTTTTCACTCTTTCCTTTCCTTTTTCAACCAATTCTATCTTTTCTAACACCTCATAAGGATCATATCCATCCTTGTAAAAACTTCTAAAAAGTTTTAGAGTTTCAATAACTGTAAGCTCTCTAAAAAGTTCAGTTTTTTGAAGAGAAACTCCTATAACTGATTTTATTTTCTTATCTATTTTTTCTATTTCCTTATTAAAATAATAAATTTTCCCTTCTGTTTTTTCTCTAAGACCAATTAAAATCTCTACAGTGGTTGTTTTTCCAGCACCATTTGGTCCAAGAAGAGAAAAAATTTCTCCTTCCTCAACCTCAAAACTAATACCTTTTAACGCTTCAAATTTCCCATATAATTTTTTTAAATTTTCCACCTTTACTACCATCTAACCACCTACTTTTTCGGTTTCAAAAAGTATTTTGCCACCAACTGAAAGTAAAAACAATCCAAAAACAATTAATATAAACGAATAAATGAAAAACTTAGAGATATTAATTACTTGCATTCCCATTGAAAATTTGAAAATATCAACAATATATTTTACTGGAATAAAAAAGCTTAAATTTTTTAAAAACTTTGGAAGAAATTCTAATGGAAAATAAATCCCAGAAAAAAATATAAATACAATATACAAAAACTGAGATACATTGGCCGCACTTTTTTTTGAAAAGAACACTAATTAAAGTACCTATTCCAAGCATTCCAATCACAGAAGAAATAAGAGCGATAGAAAAATATAAAACATTAACCTTTAAAGATATTGAAAACAAAAATACTCCAATTAACCTTATTATAACTAAAGAAATAAAACTTATAAAAAATTGAGAAATTGAAAAGGAAAAGACAAATGAAAGTGGAGACATAGGAAGCAGTTTTAGCCTTTTTAGCGTACCTACTCTTTTATACCTATCAAATAAATTAACAACAGAAAACATTCCTATGGACATAATCGAAAGTGCAAATGTGCCTATATAAATATTTTCCCTCTGTGAAAAAATTTTATAATCTAACTTTGTCTCTTTTATATTTACTACGTTTTTTAATCCAAAAGATTTAACCTTATTTACTAACGTATCAATCCACACATAAACCATTGCACTATTACTGTTTTTGTAAACTATTATTTCATTATCTTTAATCACTGCAACAGCATCGTATTTTCTTCTATCGCTCAATAATTTTTCCTCATCATTGTATGACTTTCCATAAATATCTAGATCAATATCAGAAAAATAAGCAAAATTAGCAGTATCTTCGCTAAAAAAAACTAGCGAAAACAAAATAAATAATACTAATGGAAATAAAATATTGAAAAAGAAGGATATTTTATTTCTAAAATATTCTAAAAATAAAGACTTAGTTAGCATTAATATTTTCATGTAAATCATCCTTGCAATTTAAAGTATTTTTTAAATTCTTCTTCAAAAATCTGGTGGGTATCTTTATCTATATTTACTATTCTAATTTCTTCAATTGTTGTATTATCTTTTAAATATTCATCAATTGCTTCAGCAAAAATTTGTGCACATCTTCTCACTGGAAAACCAAAAATACCACTGCTTATTGCAGGAAAGGAAATGGATTTTATCTTTAATTCATCTGCCTTTTTCAAAGAATTTAAAACAGCATCCTTTAAAAGCTTTTCTTCATTATTATTCCCTCCACGCCAGATTGGACCAACTGCATGAATAATATACTTTGCCTTCAAATTACCACCAGAGGTAACTGCAACATTACCAGTTTTCACCGGTCCATATTTTTCAACATATTCATCACTTTCAATTTGGATAATGCGTCCACCTTTTTTCAATATTGCACCCGCAACCCCTCCACCATGTTTTAAATGACTGTTTGCGGCATTAACTACGGCATCTGTATCCTGAATTGTTATGTCATCATTTATTAAAACTATTTTCTTGCCATTAAGATTTATCATCATATTGCTTTACCCCCCTCCACAAAGTTTCTAAAATTTCTATATTTTTCTTTTCTTTTCCTATTGATTTTGGAGTGTAAAAAACCTTATCTAAAATCTCTTTTGGAAGGTAAGACTTTTTCAAAAATCCACCAAATTTATGTGGATTTTTATAACCACTATCTGGAATATTTAATAAATCGCGAGGCACATCAAGATTCATTGTATCTTTTGCAACTTCTAAGGCTTTTTGGATAGCAAGGGTTGATGAATTGCTCTTTGGAGCAAGAGATAAATATATAACACATTGAGATAAATTAAGAATACACTCGGGAAGACCAACAAGTTCCACCGCTTGAGCCGTTGAAGTTGCAACTAAAAGTGCCATCGGATCAGCAAGCCCAATATCTTCACTTGCAAGAATCACAAGTCTTCTTGCAATAAATCTTGGATCTTCCCCACCCTCTATCATCCTAGCCATATAGTAAAGTGCAGCATCAGGATCACTTCCACGAATACTCTTTATAAACGCTGATGCTAAATTATAATGTTCCTTTGCTGTATAAACTCTATTTTCATCCGAAGAATATATTTGTAAAATCTCTTCATCAATTATTTTTTTATCAATTGAAATCGCTATGTCACTCAATATTTCATATAAATTAATCGCAAACCTTCCATCTCCATTTGAAACCCTTGCGAGAAAATCTTTTGCATTCTCATTAATATCCACTTTCTTCACATTGACAGCTTTCTCGAGCAACTTAATTATATGCTCTTTTTGCAGTTTTTTAAAAGCAACAAGCCTTACACGGGAAAGTAGTGCAGGATTTACCATCTTGTATGGATTTTCTGTTGTTGCACCTATTAAAACATAATCAAAAGCTTCAACCCCTGGTAAAAATATATCCTGCTGCTTTTTATTGAACCTGTGAAATTCATCTATAAATATCAGGATCTTTTTTACATCCTTGACTTTAGCTGCATATTCTAAAATCTTTTTTACTTCTGCAGTTGAGGTTATAGCCGCGTTAAAATGATAAACTTCATAGCTTGTGTTCTTTTTTATAACTTCTAGCGTGGAAGTTTTTCCACAACCTGGTGGACCGTAAAAAATAGCAGAAAAGAGGGAATCTTTTTCTATTGCAAGTTTTAAGATTCCCTTTTCACCTAATATATGCTCTTGTCCAACAACATCTTCAAAATTTTTAGGCCTTAAAATTTCGCTTAAACCACTCAACTGTCAACCTCAATCCCTTCTCTATATCCACCTTTGGTTTCCATCTTAACTCTTCAAGTGCCCTTGTATAGCACAAAAGACTCTTTCTTATATCTCCCTTTCTTGGTGGGCCATAAACTGGATCTTTGGTGTAACCTGTTATTTTCTTCAAATAGTTAAACAACTGATTAACACTTGTTCCTTGTGAAGTCCCTATGTTTATCTCCATTCCATCTCCAGCTTTAAGTGCTCTTAAATTTGCATCAGCAACATCTTCCACATAGACATAATCACGAATATATTCACCATCACCATTTATTATCACATCTTCACCATTTAGCATTCTCATAGTAAAAATAGCTACAACTCCAGCTTCTCCAAAAGGATCTTGCCTTGGGCCATAAACATTAGCGTACCTTAAAACCGTATAGTTTAATCCAAATTCTTTCTTTGCAAATCTTAAATAATTTTCAAAAGAAAATTTTGCTATTCCATATGGAGAAATTGGTTTTGGAAATACAGATTCTGGTGTTGGAAAAATATCAACATCATCTCCGTAAATTGCACCGCCTGTAGAAGAAAAAATAAACTTTTTTACTCCATATTTTATGGAATTTTTTAATAACACAAGACTTCCAATTATATTCACATTTGCATCTTCAACTGGATCTTTAACAGATACAGAGACACTCGCCTGTGCTGCAAGGTGAAAAACATAGGAAAAATTATGTTCTTTAAATAATTCCTCAATAGTCTTTTCATCTCTAATATCTGCAACAACTAAGGTTGCATCTTTATTTACATTTTCTTTTTTTCCTCTTGATAAATTATCAACAACAACGACTTCATAACCATTTTCTATCAACTTATCTACAACATGTGAACCAATAAATCCTGCTCCGCCAGTTACTAGTGCTTTCATTAATCATCCTCCTTCAACCTTATTTTAAGTTTGAGCGCTTCTTTTGGAACATCTTTTATTCCCAATTTTTCTCTTTGCTCTTTTAAAAATTTAATTAACTTTTCAGTTTTAGTCTCGTCAAAATCTATCATTATAGCATAAAATCGTCTTAGCTGCCTTCTTGTTTCGCTATCAAGACCGTAAATTAATAGTTCGGCAGCTTGCTGTGCCCATTTTTCTGGAAAGCCTATTACGTACATAAAAAAGTATTTTACCCTAAGCTCTCCATTGTGAATGGTTACAGCAACTCTTTTACCTTTTCTAGTCAATTTAACAAATCCGTACCTTTGATGTTCTACATAACCTAGTTCAGCTAACTTTTTCACAGCTGTAGTTACACTCGGATAACTAACATTCTTAACCTTTGCAATTTCAGAAACTCTTGTAACACCATCATTCTTTGAAAGTTTATAAATAGTTACTAAATAATTTTCTAGTGCTGGTGTTAACTTTTTATCAGCCATTTTCTCTCTCCTTTAAAAATTGATCATAATACTTTCTAACTCTTTTAATATCCTGCCAAGTAAGGTCTTTTGGAGATCCTTTTGCTTTTGATGGATTTCTCAAAAGGTAACTTGGATGGAACATGGGAAAAATTATTATTCCACCCTTCCATTCAAACTCATTACCTCTAACTTTAGTTATCGCAACATTTTTTCCCAAAAACAACTCAAGCGCAGGTTTTCCAAGAGTTACTATCATTCTAGGATTTATAACTTCAATCTGCGCAAAAAGATAATGAGAACAAATACTTGCTTCTTCCTTCGTTGGAGTTCTATTGTTTGGAGGTCTACATTTAACAATGTTAGTAATATAAACATCTTCACGCTTTATGTTAACAGATTCCAAAATTTTAGTTAGAAGTTGCCCCGCTCTTCCCACAAATGGTCTTCCAGAAAGATCTTCATCTTCACCGGGACCTTCTCCCACAAACATAATTGGAGAATCTAGGTTTCCTTCTCCAGGAACTACATTTGTCCTATTCTCATGCAAGGGACAAGCTTTACAATTTTTTATACGCTCAACAATAATATCCATCATTTCCTTTTTGGTCATTGTATGCCCTCCAAGATTAACATTATCTAACTTTGTTAGTACTATAAATTATATCATAAATATCTTTGCTCACAAAAATCTTTATTTGTTACAAAAAAGAAAAATTTAATTATAAAATAGTAACCGTTTTAACCACAATGATATGATAAAATAAAATTAGTCTCAAAATAATCAAGGAGGTGTAAGAATGTCAAAGAAATGGGTATATTTTTTTGCTAACAAGCAAGCTGAAGGCCGCGCAGATATGAAGGACATACTTGGCGGAAAAGGCGCAAATCTCGCCGAAATGACTAACATTGGAATTCCTGTCCCACCAGGATTTACTATCTCAACAGAAGTTTGTAAATATTACTACGATCACGGAAAAACATATCCAGAAGATTTAAAACAACAAGTTGATGAAGCTTTAAAAAGATTAGAAGAAGTAACTGGAAAAAGACTTGGTGATCCAGAAAGACCATTACTCGTTTCCGTTAGATCAGGTGCTGCAGTATCCATGCCTGGAATGATGGATACCATTTTAAACCTCGGTTTGAACGATGAAACAGTTGTTGGTCTTGCAAAATTAACAAATAATGAAAGATTTGCATATGATGCATACAGAAGATTTTTACAAATGTTTGGTGATACAGCACTTGGAATTCCTCATGCAGAATTTGAAAAAGCACTCGAAAAAAGAAAAGAAGAAAAGGGAGTAAAACTTGACGTTGAACTTGATGCTGATGACCTTAAAGCTCTCGTTGAAGACTACAAAGAAATATACAAAAAACATGGAAAAGAATTCCCACAAGACACATACAAACAACTTTGGGCAGCTATCGATGCAGTATTTGGCTCATGGATGAACGAAAGGGCAATCAAATACAGACAAATTAATAACATAAAAGAAGGAGAACTTCTTGGAACAGCTGTTAATATAGTTACAATGGTATTCGGTAACATGGGCGATGACTGTGGTACAGGAGTTTGTTTCACAAGAAATCCAAATACTGGTGAAAAGATACCATACGGTGAATTCTTACAAAATGCACAAGGAGAAGACGTTGTTGCAGGTATAAGAACACCAGTTCCACTTGAAGAACTCAAGAAGATAAATGAAGCAGTATATAATGAACTCCTCTCCATCATGGAAAGACTTGAAAAACACTATAGAGATATGCAAGATATAGAATTTACAATCGAAAAAGGAAAACTCTACATCTTACAAACAAGAAATGGTAAAAGAACAAGCCAAGCTGCAATTAAAATAGCAGTTGATCTTGTCCATGAAGGACTTATTGATAAAGAAACTGCTGTTATGAGGGTAAAACCAGAAGACGTTGAAAGAGTGTTACACCCAAAATTCGATGATGAAGAAGTTAAAAATGCAAAAGTTATTGCAAAAGGTCTACCAGCATCACCAGGTGCAGCTACTGGTAAAGTGTATTTTGATGCTAAAAAAGCAGAAGAAATGCACAAAAATGGAGAAGCTGTCATTTTGGTAAGACCTGAAACAAGTCCAGAAGATGTCGGTGGTATGAACGCAGCAGAAGGTATATTAACCGCACGTGGTGGAATGACATCACACGCTGCAGTTGTCGCAAGAGGTATGGGAAAACCAGCAGTTGTTGGTGCAGAAGAAATTGTTGTTGATGAAGAAAAATTAGAATTCAAAGTCGGAGATGTTGTTGTAAAAGAAGGAGAATGGATTTCAATAGATGGTACTACCGGAAACGTATACCTTGGAAAAATAACTACAGTTAAACCACAAGGCCTTGAAGGTGAAGTTGCTGAACTTCTCACATGGGCTGATGAAATCAGAAGACTCGGTGTTAGAACAAACGCTGATGTTCCAAGGGATGCTAAAGTTGCAAGAGAATTCGGTGCAGAAGGTATAGGTCTCTGTAGAACAGAACACATGTTCTTTGAAAAAGACAGAATTCCAAAAGTAAGAAGAATGATCGTTGCAAAAACTAAAGAACAAAGAGAAGCAGCTCTTGCAGAACTTCTTCCACTTCAAAAAGAAGACTTCAAAGGATTATTTAGAACAATGAAAGGCTTACCAGTTACTATTAGATTGATAGATCCTCCACTACATGAATTCTTGCCACATGAAGAAGATCAAATGAAAGAAGTAGCAGAGCAAGTAGGTATTACTGTTGAAGAATTAAAATCAATAGTTGAACAACTTCATGAATTAAACCCAATGCTTGGTCACAGGGGTTGTAGGCTTACAATCACATACCCAGAAATTGCAGTAATGCAAACAAAAGCTATAATTGGTGCTGCTATTGAACTTAAGAAAGAAGAAAACATTGATGTCATTCCAGAAATCATGATCCCACTTGTAGGTCATATTAATGAACTTAAATACGTTAAAAAAGTAGTCAAAGAAACAGCAGATGCATTGATTAAAGAATCAGGAATCGACTTAACATACAAAGTTGGTACAATGATTGAAATTCCAAGAGCAGCTGTAACAGCGGATCAAATCGCTCAAGAAGCAGAATTTTTCAGCTTTGGAACAAACGACCTTACACAAATGACATTCGGATTCAGCCGTGACGATGTTGGAAAGTTCTTACCAGAATACCTTGAAAAAGGTATACTTGAGCACGATCCATTTAAGAGCCTTGATTGGGAAGGTGTAGGACAATTAGTCAAGATGGGAACAGAAAAAGGTAAAGCCACAAGAAAAGATCTTAAAGTTGGTGTTTGTGGTGAGCACGGTGGAGATCCAAGATCCATTCTATTCTTCGATGCTGCAGGACTTGACTATGTAAGCTGTTCTCCATACAGAGTTCCAGTAGCAAGAATAGCTGCTGCACAAGCAACAATTAAAAACAGAAAATAAAGCTTAACATATTAAATAGGGCCCTTTTTGGGCCCTTTCTTATTCGGAGGTGTTTTAATGAGCTTCCTTTTGTTTTCTATAGCAACTTCTATAATTCTTTTTTATTTTACAAAATCATATCTATTTTTTAGTATAATTGCTATTGGAATTTACTATCTTATTAGAAATAATATAAAACTTCAAAGTTTATTGAGTCTTACATATGTTCTAATGATCGCTCTTTCATTCTTTTCAACAATTCGTGGTTATGATCCAAAAGGACTCATTTTCCTTTTAATTTCTTGTTTTGTATCAATTTTATATGATATATTTAAATCTCCAATTTGGAGTCTTCCATTGTATCTACTACTTGGAATAAGTATTTCCTTAATTGGAAGTATAAAATACGGAACAATAGGGTATTTTTTTGGATTTTTGATTATTCCAATATTTTTAAAAGAATTCAAAAAAAGGGGTGAACAAGATTGAAAACCCTAATTTTAGCTGCAGGGCTTGGAAAAAGGATGAATTCAAAATATCCGAAAGTTATTCACAAAATTCTTGGAAAGCCAATGATAAACTGGGTAATTGATACCGCTAAAAGCTTTGGAGAAGTTGGAGTAGTCTTAGGTCACAAGCATGAAATGGTAGAAAAGGTAATTCCACAAGATGTAAAAATCTTTCTTCAAAATGAACAACTTGGAACCGCTCATGCAGTAATGTGTGGATTTGATTTTATACCGGAAAACGACAATCTTTTAATTTTATACGGGGATGTTCCATTTATTTCATATGAAACTTTAAAAAGACTTGAAAAAGAACACATGGAAAGTAACAGTGATGTTACCATATTAACTGCTATATTGGAAAATCCTGCTGGATATGGTAGGATTGTTAGAGGTAAAAAAATTGAAATTGTTGAAGACAAAGATGCTGATGAAAAAATTAAAAAAATAAAAGAAATTAACACAGGAATATACATTTTTAAAGGTAAATTTTTAAAAGAAAACATAAAAAAAATTAAAAATGACAATGCACAAAATGAATACTACTTAACAGATATTCTTAAGTTTACTGAAAATATTTCAACAGTTACTACTGATGATATAGACGAAGTTACCGGAGTAAATGATAGAATCCAGCTTTCAAAGCTTGAAAAAAATATGAGAAAAAGAATAAATGAAAAATTAATGAGAGAAGGGGTCAGGATTATAGACCCTGAGAGTGTTTATATAGATATTACCGTAAAAATTGGAAAAGATACTATAATATATCCATTTACTTTCATAGAAGGTGAAACTGAGATAGGGGAAGATTGTGTTATAGGTCCAATGACTCGAATAAAAGATTCAAAAATTGGAAATAATGTACATGTAATTAGATCAGAAGTTGAAAAGGCAATTATTGAAGATAATGTATCTGTTGGCCCATTTTCTAGACTCAGAGAAGGAACACATTTAAAATCAAACGTAAAAATTGGAAATTTTGTTGAAACTAAAAAAAGCGTTATAGGTAAAAACACTAAAGCTCAACATTTAACTTATCTTGGTGATGCTACAATAGGTGAAAATGTAAATATTGGTGCGGGAACAATTACCTGTAATTATGATGGGGAAAAGAAACATCCGACTATAATCGAAGATGGTGCCTTTATTGGAAGTAACAATTCACTAGTTGCACCTGTAAAAATTGGAAAAAATGCAATTACCGGCGCAGGTTCAACAATAACTGAAGATGTACCTGAAAATAGTTTGGGACTTGGCCGTGCAAGGCAAGTTGTAATTAAAGATTGGGTATTAAGAAAAAAAGGGGGAAACCAAAATGCAGATAGCAAAGAATGAAATGAAAATCTTTTCTGGAAATGCAAATAGAGAGCTTGCAATAAAGGTTTCAGAATATATAGGAACAAGACTTGCTGATTGTGAAGTTGGAAGATTTGCTGACGGTGAAATAAATGTAAAAATAGGAGAAACTGTAAGAGGGCATGATACATTTATAATTCAGCCAACTTGTCCTCCTGTAAATGAAAACTTAATGGAATTACTCATAATGATAGATGCTCTTAAAAGAGCTTCCGCAAACAGTATTGCAGTTGTTATACCTTACTATGGTTATGCAAGGCAAGATAGAAAAGCAAAGGGTAGAGATCCAATAACAGCAAAACTTGTTGCAAACTTACTGACAGTTGCTGGAGCAACAAGGGTTATGACCGTAGATCTTCATTCCGAACAAATTCAAGGTTTTTTTGATATTCCACTTGATAACCTATGGAGTTTTCCAATATTTGCAAAAAAATTAAAAGAGGATAAAATAGTAGATGACGATTATGTAATTGTTTCTCCAGACGTTGGCGGTGTAAAACGTGCAAGACAGTTTGCTGAAAGACTTGGTGGACCTCTTGCGATTCTTGATAAAAGAAGACCTAAAGACAATGTTGCTGAAATATTAAATATAATAGGTGAAGTTGAAGGAAAAACAGCTATAATAGTAGATGATATTGCTGATACAGCCAGATCTTTGGTAAACGCTGCAAAAGCTATCAAAGAAAAAGGGGCAAAAAGGGTAATTGCATGTATAACACACCCTGTGTTATCAGATGGTGCAATTGAAAGAATTCAAAATTCTGAAATTGAAAAGATATATATTTCCGACTCGATTAGCCATAGCAATTTGCCCGATAAATTCAGTGTAGTTTCTCTTGCGCCACTTTTAGGTGAAGCTATTGTTAGGGTAAGAAAAAACCTATCAATCAGTATATTGTTTAGACAATAATAACCCATAAAAATAAAAAAAGGAGGTTTTAAAGTATGGAAAAGCACACACTTGAGGCCCTTGTGAGAAGTGTTGTCGGAAAGAAAAGGGCAGTAAGAAGGCTCAGAAGACAAGGTTTTGTTCCTGGTGTCGTATACGGACCAGATGTAGAACCACTCTCTATTTCTATTAAAAGATCAAATCTTATTAAACTCTTTCACGAGGTTACAGAAGCAAGTATCATAAGCCTTACAGTTAAAGACGAAAATGGTAAAGAAGTATTTTCACACGATGTATTTATTAAAAATGTCCAATATGACAAATTGACAGATGAAGTTAAACATGTTGACTTCTACGCACCTGAAAAGGGACACAAAATGAAAATTAACTTACCACTCGAGTTTGTTGGAAAAGCAAAAGGTGAAGAAAAAGGTGGAGTCCTTGAAATTCATCACCACGAACTTCCTGTTGAAACACTTCCAAATGCAGTAATTGAAAAGTTAGAAATTGACGTAAGCAATTTGGATCTTGGCCAAGCACTATACGTTAAAGATCTTAAACTTCCAGAAGGTATGGAAGCAGAACTTGATGAAGAAGAAATTATTGCAATAGTCTCTACTCCAAGTGGTCTTGAAGTTGAAGAGGAAACAGGAGAAGAAGAAAGTGCAGAACCAGAAGTTATAGAGAAGGGTAAGAAGGAGGAAGAATAATATTTACCTAGTTGTAGGCCTTGGAAATCCTGGTCCACGTTATGCCTTCACAAGGCATAACGTGGGCTTTATGTTTATTGACAGAATTTGTAATAATTTAAAAAAACAAAATAACTACAAGTATTGTCAAAAAACTCTTTTTGGCAAAGATATTTTATTTGTACAACCACTTACTTATATGAACCTAAGTGGTGAAATTTTTCGTTATTTAAATAAAGAAGATTTTAGTGATATAATAGTTGTATACGATGATGTTAATTTGCCTTTGGGAAAAATAAGAATTAGAAAAAGCGGATCATCTGGTGGTCATAATGGAATTAAATCTTTAATAAGTTATCTAGGAGAAGATTTTAAAAGAATAAGAATTGGAATTGGGCCTATTCCTGAAAATGTAAATCTTGTCGATTTTGTGCTTGGAGAATTTGAAGAAGATGAACTAAAAGTCTTGGACAAAGTTCTCGATCTATCTATAGATGCTTTATATACAATTTTTAAAGATGGCATTGATAAAGCTATGAGTTTGTATAACTCTCAAGAGGTGAAATTGTGAGCAAATGTGAAAGGTGTGGAAAAGAGGCGGAGCTTGTTATACAAACCTTTGTAAACTTTGTTCCAAAAAGCATATCTATATGCAAAAAATGCCTTAAAGAAACTCTTTTATACGATACAACCAATTATACCAAAGCTGGTATTGAACTTTTGGCGGCGCATGTTGATTACATTGAAGAAACACAATCAGATTCTTCAACTTATCATTTCAAAAAAAATAACTTGGAAATAATTTCCTTGATGCCTCTTGCAGTTCAATCAGTTATGTTTAAACAAGATGAACTTACTAAGCAAAGAATTACAAAAGACTTAAAAAGTAGAAAAATTTACTTTTTAAAACAGAAATTAGAAAAAGCTGTTAAAAATGAAAACTATGAACTTGCAAAACACATAAAAGAAATTTTAGACAGCCTTGACAATCTCTCCGAAATTTAGCTTCATATTTTGTTTTTACCCTTCCAAAATGATATAATTCCTATTGATATGATAATAATTGTTATTTTATTTATACTAATTTTCAACATTTTCCCTATCTTCTATGGTATTTTTTCCTCCATATACATCAACAACTCATTTTCATTTTCTGCTCTCTTTCAAACACTAGGGGCAAAATATTTTTATATAAGCCTTTTAATTACCATACTTTACGCTCTTTTTAGCGCTTTTATTTCAACATATGTTTCTCTATATATTTCTAAATTAATAAAATTCAACAAATTTGCCTTTATATTTCTCGTGATTGGATGGACAATCCCACCGTATATTGGTGTTCCTGTTTGGAGAACTTTTTTTGAAAAATATACGGATATTTATATAAATCCAATAACTTCTTTTATTTCAGCAACTCTTATTTCTAGTTGGTTTCTTATTCCTTTTACTAGCTTTTTTCTTTACACTTTTTCAGAAACTCAAAATAAAAAATACCTTGAAAGTTTTCTTCTAGAATCAAATAAAACAGATATTTATTACAAAAAAATAGTCGTTCCAAATATAAAAGGGGCTATCTATTCAGCATTTATATTTAATTTTTTAAAAGCCTTTAAAGATTTTCAGGTTCCATGGCTCTTAACAGAAGGCGGCGCACCTCTAAGCTTTGGAATAACTGACAAAGGAATAATTGGTGCAACTACTAACCTTGAGGTTTTAATCTACAAACTTTTTAATTTTGAAAGTGATATTTCACAAGTTTCTTCTATTTCTCTATTAACAATATTAATAATAACCTCTGTTTACTTTCTTTCTAGTAAATTAAATTTAAAGATTAAAATGAACATTTCATATTTTTCAAAGACTCTTTCATATCTTTGGATCTTTTCAATAATTTACTTTTTCTACATACTTTTAACCCTTGCTTTTTCAGATTCTCAAAGCATCTATTTAAAAGGAAGCTTCACACTAAAAAATTTCAAGTATATTCTTGATGATGGCATAGTTAAATCCTTTTCAAATACCTTGCTAATTTCAATTATAACCTCATTATTAAGTATTATACTTTCAATGTATTTTGCATACTTTTTGCTGAATATTAAAAACGGTGAAAATATACTAAACTTTTTTAACTTTCTAAAAATCTTTTCGGGTTTACATATTATAATCTTTATCTTCTATATCTATTCCAAATTGAGATTATTAAATACGTTTACTTCCGTTATCTTAATGTTAGTAGCAAAAAACTTACCATTTTTATCATTACTGTCATACCATTATTTTAAAAATTTTCCAGAAGATCTATTTTTACTTGCAAAGTTAGATAATATACCCAAAAATACTTTCTTTTTCAAAATACTACTTCCAAATAGTTTTTCCCTTGTTTCGTCCTTATTTTTGCTTTCAACATTAAACTCTTTTAATGCATTTTTACCACCTTTAGTTTTTCTATTCGATGAAAGTAAATACACACTAAGTATAAAGTTGTACTCCTACGTTGGAGCAGCAAGCACGCATTATCCACTATGGAATTTGTTCGGTGGTGCATCATTTGCAACATTTTTAATTTTATTAATTTTAACTTTTCTTCTTCTAAAGATTTCTAAAATTTCGTATATAAAATATCTTTAATAAAAGGGGAGGTAGATCATATGAAAAAGGCTTTTGTAGTTATATTCATAATTTCTTCAGTATTATTATTTTCCTACACTGTAAGCCCTAAAAACTTTACCGACGGAAAATATAGAGTTATAGAACTCATTCCACCTTTTGAAAAAATTGAAGCTATGTCATTAATTTCAAATGAAGGAAAAGAAAAGATCTCTTTATACGATTTAATAGAAATAAAAAATGGTAACTTTTATTTTAAAGGAAAAAAGTTCACAAATATGGAAGTTAAGGCAGAATTTTTGGAAAATCTACAAAGAGAAATCTGGCTTTCTTGGGAAGGAATAAATGATATAAAAGAATATATAGAAAAATACTCAAAAATGCATGATTTAAATATAAAAGTTCTTGAGGTTCCAAAAATTTCAAGCAAACTTATTACAATGAGCAAGTCAAATGTCAAACTACCAGATGTAATAATGACAAGTGCGTTTGACTATCCAACATACAAAGAATTAAATATAGTCAAAGGAAAACTTTACAATTATTATTATGACACCCAAATAGTATACGTACAAAAAGATATTAATATAGATCCAAAAAGTTGGAATTTAAAAACCATAGAAAAAATTGTGCAGGATACAAACAAAAAAATTGCAATAAATCCAATAAGTGCATATTGGTTTTCTACATTTTTAATGGGATATGGAAAAATACCACTAATTTCAGACACCTTCATACTAACCGATGAAAATACAATTAATGCATTCAATGTAGTCAAAAAATGGTATGAAAATAACTATTTTGATTTTTTAAATAAACAAGCACAAATAGCATCCTTTGTAAATAAAAAGGTTGCTTTAATGTTTCAAGGATCTTTTTTGCTTCCAATAATCTCCGAAAAAATGGAAGATTTTTACATTTTGCCCCTTCCAAAACCACTTGTACCTTTTAAAGACTATAAAGCATTTGTATCTACAAAAGATGGCGATGAACATTTTACTTACTGGCTTTACCTACTTTTAAATAACCCAGATTTTAAAAAGTACTTTGCAGATAAATACACCAAATTTTTTGATGATTATATTCCTGAAGGAAAATTCAAGAACGTCTTTGAAAGCACTCAAAAAGTAGCCCAGTCAATTCCGTTTGACAAAAGATATGTAAAATTTCACAAAAATGTCTCAGATATTCTTAAATTGATGCTATTTAATAAAATTTCACTGCAAGATGGTTTGAAAAAACTTGAGGAGATAGTAAATGAATAATTATATAATATGGCTTGTTGGGAAAAGAAAGACTGGAAAATCAACTATAGCAAAAGAGCTCAATAAATATTTTATTGAAAAGTCTCTTCCCTCAATTGTACTTGAGGGGAGAGATATTTTTAAAAATGTTAATATACAAGTTCAAGAGAGAATAAAAATTCTTGCAAATACTGCATTTTTATTTTCTAAGTTGGGTTATATAGTTATTGTTCCAGCTGTTTCTCCAAAAAAAAGTATTAGAGAGATGATAAAAAAAATATCACCTGTGCCATTTTTTGAGATATTTATTACTTGTGATGAAAAAATAAGAAAAAAGAGGATAAAATCATCAGATTACTTTCAACTTTATGTTGACAAAATATTTGAAGAACCTGTTAATCCAGACCTTGTTATTGATACTTCACTTCACAAAGCAAATGAATGTGCTAAAATAATAATAGATTACGTAAACAAAAATATACAAGGAGTATGAAAAATGGATTATATTATAGTTCGTGGTGCAAAAGTTCATAATTTAAAAAATATAACTGTAAAAATTCCAAAAAATAAACTTACAGTTATTACTGGTCTATCAGGTTCAGGAAAAAGCTCTTTGGCACTTGATACAATCTACGTTGAGGGGCAAAGAAGATACCTTGAAAGTCTTTCTTCATATGCAAGACAATTTATCGGAAATTTAAAAAAGCCCGAAGTAGAAAGTATTGAAGGACTATCTCCTTCTATTGCTATTGATCAAAAAAGTGTCTCACACAATCCAAGATCTACAGTCGGAACTGTAACAGAAATATACGACCTTTTGAGAGTGCTTTATGCAAAAATTGGTGAAGCATACTGTTACAAATGTGGAAGAAAACTTGAAAAATTAAGTGTTGATGAAATTGTTAAAGATATAATGGAAAATTTTGACGATAGTAGAATATACGTTGAATCACCAATTGCAATTGAAAAGAAGGGAACCTTTAAAGACATCTTCGAAAATTTACTAGAAAAAGGTTATGCACGCATAGAATTAGACGGTGAAGTTTACAGATTGGAAGAAACTCCAGAGCTTAACAAAAATGTACGTCATAATATATTTTTAATAGTTGATAGATTAAGAATTAAAAATGATGAAAATATTAAACATAGGCTTTTTGATTCAGTTGAAATTGCATTGAGAGAATCAAATGGTTTTGTATACATTAAAAATGTTGATACAAACGAGGTAAAAATATACTCTGAAAAGATGATGTGTCCTACTTGTGGTGTTTCAATGCCTGAAATAAATCCAAAATTGTTTTCATTTAACAGTCCATACGGAGCCTGTGATAGATGTCATGGTCTTGGTTTTACTTTGGAAGTTGATGAAAAAAAGGTAATTGATTTTGAAAAGCCTGTTCTTGAAGCAATAAATATCGGTCACAAAGAAGATGGCTGGATCCCACAAAGAATCAAAAAAATATTAAAAATATATGGGGGCGATCTAAAAACACCTTTTAAAGACCTTCCAGAAGAGACACAAGAGGCAATATTGTATGGTACAACTTTTTTTGATGGATTAATTCCAATAGTTAGACAAAGATACGAATATAGTACTTCAGAAGATACAAGACAATGGTATTTAGACAAATTTTTTGTTGAAAACACTTGTCATGAATGCGGAGGGAAAAGACTTAGAAAAGAAGCATTATCAATCTTAATTGATGGAGTTAATATCATTGATTTTACTGAATTGCCCATTTCAGATGAATATGAATTTATAAAAAAACTAAGGAAAAAATTATCGGAAAAAAAGCTTGAAATAGTAAAAGATTTAATAGAAGAACTTGAAAAAAGACTCCAATTTTTAAACGAAGTTGGTCTATCTTATATAAGTCTTTCTAGAAACGTTAAAACATTATCAGGTGGAGAAGCTCAAAGAATAAGGCTTGCTACACAAATTGGTTCAGGGCTTACAGGTGTTACATACGTACTTGATGAACCAACCATTGGGCTTCACCAGAGCGACAATGAAAAACTTATATCAACTTTAAAAAGATTGCGCGACCTTGGAAATACTGTCATTGTTGTAGAACATGATGAAGATGTAATAAGAAGTGCTGATTACCTTATAGATATTGGGCCTGCCGCAGGAATAAATGGGGGAAGAGTTGTTTACCAGGGTCCAATTGAAAACATAGACTCAGATACTAATTCATTGACTATACAATACTTGAAAAGAATTAAAAAAATTGAAGTACCAAAAGAAAGAAGAAAAGGAAATGGAAAATTTTTAACCTTACATGGCGCGCGGCATAATAATTTAAAAAATATAACTGTTTCATTTCCACTTGGAACATTTATTTGTGTAACTGGTGTTTCAGGTTCTGGAAAAAGTTCACTTATAATTGACACACTATACCCTGCACTAATGAACGCGCTTCATAAAACAAAGCATCGTACTGGTGAATTTGATAGATTAGAAGGTCTTGAAAATATTGATAAAGTAATTGCAATAGATCAATCTCCAATTGGAAGAACTCCAAGAAGTAATCCAGCAACATATACTAAAGTTTTTGATGAAATAAGAAAGTTATTTGCAATGACTCCACTTGCAAAGGCAAGAGGTTATACTCCAGGCAGATTTAGTTTCAATGTTAAAGGTGGAAGGTGTGAACACTGTCAGGGGCAGGGAATACTAAAAGTTGAAATGTTATTTTTGCCAGATGTCTATGTACAGTGTGATGTTTGTAATGGAAAAAGGTACAACAGTGAAACTCTACAGATAACTTACAAGGATAAAAATATAGCCGATATTCTTGATATGACTGTTGAAGAAGCATTAGAATTTTTTAAAAATATTCCTAATATTTATTCAACCTTAAAAGTTTTAAACGATGTTGGACTTTCATATATAAAACTTGGTCAACCTGCAACCACACTTTCAGGTGGAGAAGCCCAAAGAATTAAACTTGCTTCTGAATTAAAAAAACGTGCTACAGGCAAAACTGTTTATATCTTAGACGAACCAACAGTTGGCCTTCACTTTGAAGATGTAAAAAAATTAATTAATGTTTTAAATAAACTTGTTGACAAAGGAAATACAGTAATAGTAATTGAACACAACCTTGATGTAATAAAATCTGCTGATTATGTAATTGACCTTGGGCCTGAAGGTGGAATAAACGGTGGTTATATAGTTGCAGAAGGGACACCTGAAGATATTGCAAATTCTAAAAATTCTTTAACCGGAAAATATATAAAGATGGTTTTGGAGGGTAATGATGGATAAAGTAATTGAAATGTTTTCAGATTATCTTGCTCACGTAAGAAGACATTCTGAAAATACATTAAAAGCCTACAAAAAAGATGTCAGAAATTTTTTAACATATGTTGGAAAACAAGTTAATAATATCGAAAGAAAAGACGTAGAAGAATTTTTAAAAGCTCTCTCAAAAGGTGATATTACAGGTGAAAGTCCTCGTGAAACTACTATATCAAGGTATATTTCTAGTTTGAATTCTTTTTTTAATTACCTTGAACTTTCTGGAATGATTTCTGAAAACCCCATGGAAAGAATTAAACATCCTAGAATTAGGAGAAAAATCCCTGATTTTCTCACTGAAGATGAAGTTTCAAGTTTAATTGAGGCTTTCAATGAAGAAAATGAGCTTAAACAAAAAACTGCCATATCATTACTTTACTATGCTGGACTTAGAATTAGCGAGCTGTGTAATCTTAGAACCACTGACATTTCTTTTATTCCACCTTTTTTAAGGGTAGAAATGGGAAAAGGTAGAAAGGACAGACTAGTTCCACTGCCTGACAAAGTAATACCAATACTAAAAAAATATATAGATCTTGAAAATCCCAAAATATTTGTATTTGAAAATGGAAAAAAACATGTACATCCTTCAACTGTTTTTAGATGGTTAAAGGAAGGAATAAAAAGAGCAAATATAAAAAAAGACGTACATCCACATACTCTAAGACATTCATATGCAACTCATCTGATACGAAAAGGGGTAAATATAAAAGTTGTTCAAGAATTATTGGGTCATACAAATCTAAGCACCACAAGTATTTATCTACACGTTGCCGATCAAGAAAAATTTGATGCTGTTAAAAAGTTGTAAAAGAAAAGCCCCCATTTTGGGGGCTTTAGTTTATGGTTTCATTATCTTTTTATTGAATAAAATGCATCCAATCCTCTATATTGAGCAACATCTCCAAGCTCTTCTTCGATTCTGAGAAGTTGATTGTATTTTGCAATTCTTTCACTTCTAGAAAGTGATCCTGTCTTTATCAAGCCAGCATTTGTTGCAACTGCAAGATCAGCAATAAATGTATCCTCGGTTTCACCAGATCTATGAGAAATTACATTTGTCATGTTGTTTGTTTTTGCAAGTTCTATTGCATTAAGTGTTTCAGTTACTGAACCAATTTGATTGAGCTTTATTAATATTGAATTAGATGCTTTTAATTCAATACCTTTTTGTAATCTTTTTACATTGGTAACGTATAAATCATCACCAACTATTTGCACTTTGTTTCCAACTTCTTTATTAAATTTCTGATATGCTTCCCAATCCTCTTGATCAAATGGATCTTCAATTGAAATAATAGGATATTTTTCAATTAATGATTTGTAATACTCAATTAATTCATCAACTGTTTTTTCACTACCATCAATAAAGTATTTTCCAGTTTCTTCATTATAAAATTCACTTGCTGCAACATCCAATGCTATAAAGATATCTTTTCCTGGCTCGTAACCTGCTGCTTGAATTGCTTGTATTAAAACTTGAATTGCCTCTTCATTATTTTTCAAGTTTGGCGCAAATCCTCCTTCATCACCTACTGCAGTTACATGTCCTGCTTCTTTTAAAATTTTTTTAAGTGCATGGAAGGTTTCTGCTCCATATCTTAAAGCTTCTCTAAAACTTGGTGCTCCTGCAGGGACAATCATAAATTCTTGAATATCAAGGTTGTTATCTGCATGTGCACCACCGTTAATAACGTTCATTAAAGGTACTGGTAAAACCTTTGCATTCACACCGCCAAGATATTTGTACAATGGAAGTTGTAACGAATTTGCTGCTGCTCTAGCAACTGCCATAGAAACTCCTAAAATTGCATTTGCACCTAATTTACTTTTATTTTCTGTACCATCAAGTTCAAGAAGAACGTTATCAATATAAACTTGATCGTAAGCATTAAGGCCTAAAAGTTTTGGTGCAATTAGCTCATTTACATTTTCAACTGCTTTTAATACACCTTTTCCTAGATATCTTTTTTTATCACCATCTCTTAATTCTAAAGCTTCAAACTTTCCAGTAGATGCACCAGAAGGTACGATAGCTCTACCTATTGAGCCATCTTCTAACATAACTTCAACTTCAACAGTAGGATTTCCGCGGGAATCAAGTACTTCTCTTGCAAAAACATCGATAATTTCAATGTACATCTTTTCACCTCCAAGTTTTTTATTTCACAATTATATTATACACCATAAATGTTTCAAAAATTATTATAAATTATTACAAAAAAATCCCTCCGCAACTTGCGGAGGGACTATTAATCTAAATCACTGCAATATTAGAAGCTTGTGCTCCAGTAAAGTTTTGCATACCATTGTGCATCGTCTTTGTGAATGTCTGTTTTTCCATCTTCATCAGCATCGTCATATAATGTTCCATAGAATACCGAGAATGTTGTATTGTCATCAAGCATGTATTTTGCATTTACATTATAACCAAATTCGTCACTTACGTATCTAACTGCTGCACCTAATGTCAATGCATCGATTGGTGTTACTGAAAGATCTGCATTAAGATCTACAGCTGTTGCCGCACCAACAATATCTGCCCATTCTGCTGATGCATTAACTGCAACCATATCATCATCATAACCTGCTGCAAGTGTCATCTTAATTGATGTTGCTGCATTAACTACATCTGCCCAACCGAGTGCTAAGCTTGCATCAAACATATTTGTGTATGCAACTTTGAAGTTTACTGGAACTGTAAATTCTGATGGTGTTGCAAGACTTGCAATCTTAAATGATACATCACCAGAAATTGTTACTGTTGATGGCATTGAATATTCAACAGCTGCTTTTACAGACACTGATGAAGCATCATTGTCTCTTGCAAATGCAAATTGGCTAACGTTTTGTTTCCATGTAAAGGTTTGTGTTAAGGTTACAATTGAAAATTCTGCTTCTAAGCTTTCGTCAATACCATATGCAAAAGTATTATTTGAATCAACAATACCTGCTACTCCATCAAGATCCAATGTTGCAAATCCAAGATCCAAGCTTGTATTTGCATTTAAACCATATTGGTAAAGATTTGTTTGTGTTGCTTCATCTGCATCATAAAATGCTGCTGCAAGATTTACATTTGCCACACTGTATGTAACTCCAACAAAATCATCAAACCATTTGTGTGTTGTTGGTGTTCCTGTGTTATAATCAACTTCAGTTACTACATCTTGGAATACTACTGTCAATCCATCAACTGCTTTTAATGTTAAAGAAATGTTATCTTCAGCATTTAACAAATAGTTACCATCTTTGTCAGGTGTTACAAAATATTGGAATCCTGCTGCACCTTTTGTATAATCAAGTGCGAAAATGTTGTTTTCAAAGCTCAAGCTTTTAAATGATAATGATTTTCCAACAACATCAATTGCAAAGGATACGCCAAATTGAGTATCTGCACTTGGTGAAATTGTAACTGAAGGTTTTACTAATCCACCATCAATGTCTACCCCTTTTTCGTCAATACCCAATGTAAAGGATGCACTACCAGACCATGATACTGTTGGTGTTGCTGTACCTGCAAATAATGCAGTCAATACAAACAATGACAATAACACAACTAAAAACTTTTTCATAAAACTCCTACCTCCTTTAATATAATAGTATAAGTACTCATTTTTACCTTATGGTTTTACAAATGCTGCATAAATTGCTAGTCCTAAACCAACTAATCCTGCAACAAGACCTAAAATTGACATTGTATTTACAGAATCTACTTTCTTGCTTAAATCTTCAACTTCTGTTTTCGATGCTTTTTCGTTAACGCTTGCTTTAACTTCTTCAACATTTGTTTTTAAACCTTCTATTTCTTTAGAATTTTCTTCAACAACTTTATTTGTTTCTTCAATTTGTTTTCTTAAAGCATATTCTACTTCACCTAATTTTGCTGCAAAACCATTTAATGTATCTGTATTAAACTCTGCCATTTGTTTTACTTCATCTAATGCTTTTAATTTTGAATCAACAGATTTTATTTTTACATTTATATATCTAATCAATTTTGATTCCAAATTCTTTATATTTTCTGAATTTTGGTAAACCAAATTTCTAAGCATTGGAATTGCATCGTTAACGTTTGTTTCAATATTCAAAACTTTTCCTGCTAATTCGTTTACCTTTTCATCAGTGTATTTCTTTCCATTTTCCTCTGACAAAGTAATCTTTTTGTATAAAAATTCAATTTGGCCATTTACTGATTCTAAAGATCCATTTAACATTTGCTCAACATCTTCTTTGGAAGCTTTCTTCGTCAAACTTTCGTAAATTCTTATAATATCTTTATCTAAAACATCAACTCTTTTTGAAAGTGCTTCCACATCTTCTGATTTTGCCATAAGAGCTACGCTCTTCTTTAATTGTCCAACAATATCATAAAGTGCTGAAATGTCATTTTCATGAACATCGACTGTCACGGATAATTTTTGAATATCCTCCTCTAATAATTTCATAGTTCTTGCCAAAAATACTGCAAGTTCATATCTTGTAACGTTATTTGTACCCTTAAATGTCCCATCTGGATAACCCGTGATAACCCCCGCTTTCTCAAGCATAACAACTGAATCATAAGCCCAATGATTAGTTGGCACATCTTTTAATTCTGCTAATGCAAAAACTGATACTAAAACTACTGACAATATAACTAACAATTTCTTCATAAAAATAACCTCCCTTCCTATTTTGTGTTACATTTTATTCAACATGCAAGTATATTATATCATGTTAAGTTAATAAATTTCAAGTGTTTTTTTCAAAATAATTAATTTTTTGTTATCAACTTAAAGAACTTTCTCTTACCAAGCCTTAAAATATGCTCTTTTTCAACTTTTACAATTTGTTTAAAATCGTTAACTCTTTTCCCATCAAAATAAACTCCACCTTGACTTATTAACCTTTTTACCTCACTTTTACTATAATTACTATTGACTTTTATTACCAAATCAACTATATTGTACTCTCCAGGTTCAACTTGAATTTCTGGCATTTCATCTGGTATTTCCTTTTGCCTGAATACTTTTACAAAATTTTCTTCCGCCATTCTGGCTTTTTCTTTGTCGTAGAAGAACGCAACAATTTCTCTTGCAAGCCTCATCTTAACATCTCTAGGATTTATCTTTCCTTCTTTCATTAGCCTTTCATATTCTTCTATTTCACTTTCCTCTATATCCGTAATCAATCTCATATATTTAGCAATTAGTTCATCAGGTATTGACATAACCTTTCCATACATATCATTTGGTTCATCAGTAAATGCTATGTAGTTATCATAACTTTTACTCATTTTTAACTTTCCATCTGTTCCTTCAATAATTGGCATCGTCATAACAATCTGCGGCTTTTGACCATATTCTTCTTGGATCTTTCTTCCAACAAGAAGATTAAACAACTGATCCGTACCACCAAGTTCAACATCTGCCTGAATGGCGACCGAATCATATGCCTGAGCAAGAGGATACAAAAATTCTGCAATGCTTATAGGATATCCCTGAGAAAGTCTTTTTGCAAAATCATCTCTTTCAAGCATCCTTGCAACTGTGTATTTTCCAGCAAGTTTTACAACATCTTCAAACTTCATCTTCCCAAGCCATTCATTATTAAATCTAATCTCAGTTTTTTCTTTATCTAAAATTTTAAAAGCTTGATTTGCATAAGTTTCAGCATTTTTTCTTACTTCTTCTTCAGAAAGCATCGGTCTTGTAGAATTCCTTCCTGTTGGATCCCCAATACGAGCAGTAAAGTCACCAATAATCAATATTATGTGGTGACCTAATTCTTGAAATTGTTTTAATTTTTTTAACACAACAGCATGTCCTAAATGAAGGTCAGGTCTGGAAGGATCTACTCCGAGTTTTACTCTCAAAGGTCTATTTTCTTTAAGCCTTTCAACTAATTCCTCTTCACTTACAAAATCTACTACATTCTTCTTTAATATCTCAAGCTGCTTTGAAAAATCCAAAGATACTTCCCCCTTCTAAAACTTTTTATCTAGAAATAAAAAATGCTGTTAATATGCTTGAAACAAAAAATAATATTCCAAATAAAACTGTTAATTTCCCCTCGGCGTCAAGCCCTTTATCTCTACCAAAAATAGTGTTCATTGAACCTGATCCAAATGCTCCACCAAGTTCGGCAAATTTTCCCATTTGCTTTAAAGAAAGGTAAATAAGAATTACACCAATAATTGCGTGAACAACAAGCATAACTGTACCCATCAATTGCACCTCCAAATATTATTTTTTCTAAGCCTTATTATATCATATACCTTCTATCAAATCAAACCTTCAGGTTATTTTCCACCTTCAAAATTTGACACACACCACAAATACTACAATCACCAAATCTACAATCTTTAGTTATATCTCCATTTAAATATTTATTATATTCTTTCCACAAAAACTGCTTTGTTACTCCACAATCTATGTGCTCCCAGGCAAATTCATCCTTCAAAGTAAACGGCCCCATGTATTCATTATAGTCAACTCTTGCTTCTTTGAATGCTTCCATCCAATCTTCAAAACTAAAAAACTCAGTCCACTCATCATAATAAGATTTTTTATACTTTATCTTTATAACTTCAAACAATTTTCTATCACCACGTGATAATAATCCTTCAATAAAACTTTTTTTACCGTCATTAATATCAATCTTAGCATATTTTCTATATTTTCTCAAAATAGAAAAGACATGTTCAGTGTATTCTGGAAGTTGCAATTTTGCAAATTGCATTGGTGTATGTGGTTTTGGAACTAAAAGATTTACTGAAGCAGTAATATCCCTATATTTTAATTTCTTAATTTCTATCAACAACCTTCCTATATCTTCAATATCACTATCTTTTTCTCCATCAAAACCTACCATAAAATACAATTTTATTCTATTCCAACCTGCCTCTTTTGCTTTTTTAGCACTGTTATAAATTTCTTCAAAATTTATATTTTTATTAATCTTATCTCTCATTATTTGAGAACCTGCTTCTGGTGCAAGAGTTATTCCACGTTTTCTAACAGAAGCAATCTTCGACATAATCTCAATATTTAATGCATCAACACGTGTTGATGGAATAGATATAGAAATTTTATTTTCAATTGAATATGAAATAATTTTATCAACAATTTGATTTATTGCCGTATAATCCATTGCAGAGAGAGACAAAAAAGATAATTCTTCATATCCAGTTTCTTTCAACATTTTTTTCGCGTTTTCAACAATATTTTCAACACTTCTTTGCCTAACTGGTCTATAAACATACCCAGCATGGCAAAATCTACAACCTCTTGTACAACCTCTACTAATTTCAATAACTGCTCTATCATGAATACTCTGAACATTTGGCAGTATTTGCTTTATAGGAACTATTGCTTTATCCAAATCTTCGATAACACTCTTTTTTATTTTTTTTGGAACGTTTCCAATTGGGACAATTTTTCTTCCAATTTGCTTGTAAAAAATTGGAACATAAACTCCTTGTATCTTTGCTACCTCTTCTAATCTTTTTATTCTATCTTCTCCTCTTGTATAATATAAAAGTTCGAATAACTCTTTTAAATTTTTCTCTCCATCACCAATAAATACAATATCAAACGCTTTAGAAATAGGCTCAATATTGTAAGAAACAGGCCCACCTGCAACAACTATTGGATCATCTTTTTTTCTATGTTCAGCTTCAATTGAAATCTTGGCTAATTCTAAAAGTTTTAAAACATTAGTAAATGCAAGTTCATACTCTAAAGAAACACCAAGTACATCCATTTCTTTTACCGGAGTTTTAGTCTCCAATGTAAAAAGTGGTATATCTTTTTCCTGCATCAAGTTAATCATATCAACCCAAGGTAAAAACACTCTTTCAGCATAAAAATTTGGAAGTTGGTTTAAATAATGGTATAAAACCTCTAGTCCATAATGAGACATTCCAACTTCATACACATCGGGAAACGAAAGTGCAATTCTCAGCTTTCCATTTGGATCCTTTTTTACAATATTGTATTCATCACCAATGTATCTTGCAGGCTTTTGAACCTTTAAAAGATTATTATGCAAAAATTGATTTATCATATTTTCCTCCTCTTCAATAAAACATATACAGCCATACCCAAATACCACTATTTTGAAATCTGATTTTTTTCCTTGCCTTTTTTTGAACGCATTTTTCAAAGTTTGAGTCTGGGGATAGTATATAAATTTTTGAATCAACAAAAATATTCCAAAGTTTTGAAAAATTAATATCATTCTTTAATCTTTCACCATATGGAGGGTTAGTTACAACCCAACAATTTTCAAATTTTTTTAAATTATTAAAATCTATATTCTCAAATATTATCCCGTTTATATTTGCCCTTTTTTCATTTTCCCTTGCAACTTTTAGTACTTCTTTATCAATATCAAATCCAATTAAATTATCCACATTAACTTTATACTTTTTTCTCTCAGGCCAATAATCTTTTAAAATACTCCATTTTTCAGATACAAAATGTCTCAAAAAAGATGGAGGAATATTTTCCTTATAAAGTGCTGCTTCAATTAAAATTGTTCCACTCCCACAAAATGGATCAATCAAAGTAGATTTTTTATCCCATCTTGAAAGAAGAACTAAAGCAGCAGCTATAGTTTCTCTTAATGGAGCCTTTGAAGTCTTTAGCCTATATCCTCTTTTACTTAATGCATCTTTTCCTGTAGTATCAAGCAAAACTTGTAGAATATCGTTTTTAATAATTAGCCTGATTGGATAAATATTATTAGTTTTTCTTGAAATTTTTTTACTAATTGCTGCATAGCTTACTGAAATAATAGCACCTTTTGCAGATAGTTTAGAATTTCTTACAGAGACATCAGAGATTAAAACTTTTCCATCAACAAATTCTTCCCAATTTACCGAATAAATTACATAATAGAGTTCATCAAAGGTTTCAACTCTATCTTGTGCTAAAACAATATATACCCTCTCAGCAGTTCTAAGAAACATATTAAGTCTTGGAATGTCTTTTAAATCCCCTTCAATGTATATTCTTCCTGATTGTGAATCCACAATTTTATAACCCAAATTTTTTAATTCTAGTGCCGTTGCACCTTCAAGACCTGCAGTGCAAGTTATCATTAATTTCATTTTTTTGACTCCATATAATGAGCTACCACAGGAATTTCAACTATAAGACAATCAAAATTTAATTCTTTTAACTTTTCAACAAACATATTTATCTTTTCAGCTTCATCAACTATATCAATAACCACAGGTAAATCTTCTGAAATACTAAAAAAATCACTTCTGTGAATATGCCTCTTTTTACCAAATCCCATTATACCCTTCAATATAGTAACGCCTTTCATCCCTTCTTTATAGGCAAGTTTCATTATATACTCAGCAGTTGGAATCCCTTTTTCAAAATCTTTTTCTCCAAGGTAAACTCTAAGTAACTTCATAATATTCTCCCCCTACCCAAAAACATACCCAATATAGCTGCAAAAAATCCTAAAAAGATATTTGCAATAAAATACACAGTTGCCCTCAATGGTTGAGTCAAAAAAATTGATAAAAATTCATATGCAAAAGTTGAAAATGTTGTAAATGCTCCAAGAAAACCTGTTCCAAAAAATAGTATAAATGTTTGTGATATATCTGTTTTTGAAATACTTAAAAACATCAGAAAAGAAAGTAAAAAAGAACCAACTACATTTACAAAAATTGTCCCCCAAGGGACAAAACTAAATGAAAAAGATGAATTAATAAACTTTGAAATCACATACCTTGAAACAGCACCTAAAGCTCCACCAAATGCAACGTACAAGCTCTTCATTTACTTCAACTCCTTATATTTCCACTCTTTTACTTTCTTTAAATTCTTTTTCCCACAAAACATGCGACATACTGTCATCAACTATTCCAATATTTGGCAACGTTTTTATATAGTTTGTTTTATCTTTGTAAATAAACAAAGATAAAATTGTCTTCCCTGAAATATCACTTGCCACAATAGTCTGAGCTTTTCTAAGCAAAAATTTACTGGTATAGTTTGTTTTATCAAAAGCTATAAAAAGTTCAACATCTTTTAAGTAATTTTCAGCAACCGATATAGAACTTCCAACCAATATGCCAGCTTTGAAAAACCCAAAGTCTATTATCTTTTCTGAATTATTCAAAATAGTATCTACGAACTTAAAATGATCGTAAATAAATACAGCCTGTCCATTATAAAAGAGAGTATATGGAATTTGCAAATTTTCAAAATCATTAGTCACCCATATGTCTGGTTCAAATTCCTCCACTAAAAAACTATTTGAAAGAAGGATTCTCAAATCTCTCCCACCTTTTTCAATAATTCAAATAACTTTCTAAAAGCTCTACTCCTATGGCTTATTTGTCTTTTTACACTTTCGCCAAGTTCCCCAAAAGTCTTATCATAACCTTCAGGTATAAAGAATGGATCATATCCAAATCCAAATTTACCTCTTATATTATCGGAAATCGTTCCGTTTACTATTCCTTCCGCAGAAATTAAAACTCCATTATTTGGGTTAAAATATGTTGCAACACAAACAAAACTTGCACTTTTATCATCAAAATTTTGCAATCGTCTTAAAAGTTCTTTCATCTTTTCTTCATAGCTGTAGCCTTCCATAAATCTAGCACTTTCAACCCCAGGCATTCCACCTAGAGCATTTATAACAAGTCCTGAATCATCACAAATTACAGGGTTATTTAACTCCATTCCATAATAGTAAGCTTTTTTCACAGAATTTTCAAAAAAAGATTTTCCATCTTCTTCAACATCAACTTTTTTTGGTGATTTTAATAGTTCCAAATTAAAATCACTCAAAATATCCATAATTTCGTGAACTTTGTGTTCATTTGTTGTTGCCACATAAATCACATTCTCACCTCAATAATGATATTTTTCATTATTTATAATTTTAAACGCTCTAAAAAGTTGCTCTAAAAGTATAACAAGTGTAAATTCATGAGTAAAAGTCATTTTAGACAAAGAAATTTTTAAGCTTGCTTTTTTTCTTAATTCATCATCTATACCAAGCGGTCCTCCTATAACAAACAATAACTCTCCCGATAACATCCCATTTTCAACTAATTTTGAAAACGAAATACTATCCATCTGTTTCCCATGGAGATCTATTAAAATAAACTTTCTGTTTTTAACCTTATTTAAAATTTCATCTTTTTCTCGCCTTAAAATCACATGCTTTGATTCTCTATTAACATCTCCACCAAGCTTTGTAAACGTAACAGTTAAATTTGCAAAACGCTTTAATTTTTTTAAATAAAAATCAAAAACGTTTTGCAAATGACTTGAAAGCTTTCCAGGAACAATTATTTCTACATTCATTCTAAAAACCTCTTACAATATGAATCATCACATTCAAGCGATTTTAATAAACTTGCCACCTTTTCACCTATTGGATTTTCAATTCCTGCAAGAAAGTCTGCAAGATGAAGATGTAAACATTTTATTTTAGTAAAATCTTTTATACCACCACTTCCAACACTTTTTAAAACTTTTCTCCACTGCTCATACTTTTTCAAATCGTCTCTTTCAAAAAATTTATCCCGTTCTTCTATGACCTTCATGTGAGCATTTACTAATTTTTCTCTAAGTTCTTTTTCAGCTTCTACCTCATCTTGAAATTTTTTTATGTTAGCCCTTTTCTTCAAGGCGAGATACTTCTTTTATAAGATACGGGCAAACTAGGTAATTCAATGTGGGAAATGGTTTTTCATCTTTTATTGGAAGACTTTTAATAACTTGAGGAAAACCATACGAACAAAATTTTGCAACTTTACAAAAATTTGTTGCATTAATTGACAACTGTTTTTCAACTATTTTTCTTATATCTTTATCACTAAAGCATTCCATTCATTGCTCCTCCAATGTTCAACTATGTTGTAACTTTTAAAAAGTGGCAATTTGGAATCAATAATTCCAGATAAAATTACTATACCATCTTCTTTAAGAAATTTTGGTAAATCTTTTAACGCTTCTATTAATATTTCTGCAATTATATTTGAAACGATCAAGTCAAATTTTCCATCAACGTTTGAAAATAAATCCGATTGTCTTATTTCAACATCAACATTATTTCTTTCAACATTTTCTTTTGCCGCTTCAACAGCTAAAGGATCATTATCCACTCCAAGAACTCTACCAGCTCCAAGTTTTTTAGCTAAAATACTTAATATAGCACTACCACATCCCAAATCCAAAACATCCATACCAGACCTTAAATATTTCTTTAAAAACTTTGCACTAAGCTTTGTCGTATCGTGAAGCCCCGTTCCAAATGCAAGCCCTGGGGTAATTCTAATAACTATCTCACCATCCACATTGTTATGATCTGGATCAACATAAACTCCTTCAATGAATTCAAAAGGCTTTGTAATTAAATTTTTCACCCAATCTTCAGAAGTTGTTGTCCTATTTTCAACAAATTCTAAGTTAAATGGCAGAAAAACATTTTCTTGTTTTTCTTCAAAAACCAAAACCAAAAAAGTACCTTCTTTTGTTTCATAAAAATAATAATTTTTTATATTATTTTCAAAAAAGTACTCTTCAATTTTTTCAACTTGATCTTGAGAAATTTTGTAAACAAATTCGTTAAATACTTTATTCAAAACTACTCACCACCCAAATATAACCCTTGATCTTTGAGAACATACATTCTACCATAAGATGGCAAAAATGCAACAGGATTCGTATGTTTTCCATTTATTCTTACTTCAAAATGCAAGTGAGGGCCTGTACTAATTCCTGTTGACCCCACTCTTCCAAGAAGTTCCCCTTTTTTTACGGTTTGGCCTTTATAAACACTAATCTTAGACATATGACCATAAACTATCTCATAGTTTCCATATTTTACAATTACTGCCAATCCATATCCTCCATACTCACCTGCATGAGTTACTACACCGTTTGTGGCAGAAAAAATTGGACTTCCTTCTGGAGCTGCTATATCAAGACCTGTATGAAAAGTTCTTTTTTGATATATAGGGTGAATACGCCAGCCATATGTTGAAGAAATTTTTCCATATACCGGCCAAATAAAACTTTTATCATATACGTTAAACGCTACACCAACATAATCTATTGGTATAAATAATTTCTGCCCGACATAAATAAAACTACTAAGTAGATTGTTAGCCTTTTTGATTGCATCAACTGTTGTAAAAAATCGGAGTGAAATATCGTACAGTGTATCTCCTTGTTTTACTTCATAAATTATTCCGTTTGGCTGTGGAATCTTTATTGATTGTCCCACCTTAAGATGATAAGGATCAATATCATTCCAATCAAGTATAACTGAAGGTGAAACATTAAATTCCTTGGAAATTAAATAAAGGGTGTCTCCAGGTTGAATATAGTAATTTAAAATATAATAATTTGCAAATAAACTTGCAGCTATCAAAAAAAAGAATATTGCTAAAACTTTTTTATTCACCTTATACACTCCTTTCACCATTTACAAAATTTATTTTATCATATACTCCACAAAAAATACAAATTGATAAAAGTCAGAATAAAATAGTATTAGTTAAAAAAAGCACATTCGAAAAAATGCGCAAAAAAACAGTTGAATAAGTTATTTAATATTAATCATTTTTAATAAATATTAACAACTTTTGCCAAAATTATAAATTATTGTTAATATACAAGTTAGAACTAAACGCTAAAAAGAAGGGGGATATACATGACTGCAACTATCAGAGTAAGAATGAGTACGGCAGATGCCCACTACGGTGGAAATCTTGTCGATGGTGCAAAAATATTGCAACTTTTTGGTGATGTAGCAACTGAATTACTCATTAGGCATGACGGAGATGAAGGCCTTTTTAGAGCGTACGATAATATTGAATTTTTAGCACCTGTGTATGCCGGTGACTTTATTGAGGTTACAGGAGAAATAGTTGAGGTAGGAAGAACCTCAAGAAAAATGGTCTTTGTTGCAAAAAAGGTCATAACTGCAAGGCCAGATATCAATGACAGTGCAGCAGACGTTTTAGAGGAACCTATAATCGTATGTAAAGCAAGTGGTACATGCGTTGTACCATTAGAAAAGCAAAGGAAAAGGTGAGAATATGGAAAAACTCATAATTACAGTCGCCGTTACCGGTGCAGAAGTTACTAGAGAAAAGCAACCCAATTTACCGATCACTCCAGATGAAATAGCCGATGCGGTATATGAATGCTACCTTGCCGGTGCATCAATTGCCCATGTTCACGCAAGATTAGATGATGGAACTCCAACCCAATCGTATGAAGTATACAAAGAAATAAAAGAAAAAATTGAAAAAAAATGTGATATCATCTTCCAACCTTCTACAGGTGGTGCAACTTGGCATACTTTTGAAGAAAGAATGCAACCATTACTTACTAACCCAGAAATGGCAACATTGAGTGCCGGGACATGCAACTTTGGAAACGATGTCTTTTTAAATCCAATGGAATATATCGAAAAATTTGCTATTGAAATGAAAAAAAGAAATATAAAGCCTGAAATTGAAGTGTTTGAAAGGGGAATGATTGAAACTGCAATAAAACTTGTTGATAAAGGGCTTTTAAACCCTCCTTTGCACTTTGATTTTGTAATGGGAGTTCCAGGAGCAATACCAGGAACTATTGAAGATCTTGTCTATCTCGTATCCAAAATACCACCTGGTTCTACATGGAGCGTTGCTGGAATAGGTAGATATGAATTACCACTTGCAGTACATGCTATTTTAATGGGCGGTCATGTTAGAGTTGGCTTTGAAGATAATATCTATTACAAAAAAGGCGAACTTGCAAAGTCAAATGCCCAATTAGTAGAAAGAATTGTAAGAATCGCAAAAGAATTGGGAAGGGAAATAGCAACACCAGATGAAGCAAGAAAAATACTAGGAATAAGAAAGGAGTGAAACTATGATAAATAAAAGAGGATGCCCATATGGAACTCACAGAGTGATAGAACCAAAAGGTACTTTACCACAGGCAGCAAAAAAAATTGATAATACAATGGAAATATATACAAACGAAATATTAATTGATGTAAAAACATTGAATGTCGACTCTGCAAGTTTTACACAAATAAAGGAATCCTGTAACAAAGACATTGATTGTATGAAAAAAACAATCCTTTCCATAGTAAACGAGAGAGGAAAGCTGCAAAATCCTGTAACAGGCAGTGGGGGAATGCTAATCGGAGTAGTAGAAGAAATAGGAAGTGATTTAAAAACAGATCTCAAAGTTGGTGATAAAATAGCTACACTAGTTTCTCTCTCTCTAACTCCTCTTAAAATCGACGAAATACTAAATATTAAGATCGATGCTGATCAGGTTGACATAAAAGGAAAAGCAATTTTATTTGAAACAGGCATATACGCAAAACTTCCAGATGATATTCCAGAAAAGCTTGCACTTGCGGTATTAGATGTTGCTGGAGCACCCGCTCAAGTAAATAAACTGGTTAAAAAAGGTATGACTGTAGCTATAATCGGTGCTGGCGGTAAATCAGGATTATTGTGCTGCTATCAAGCAATGAAAAATGTTGGTAGTAGTGGCAGGGTAATAGCAATTGAATATTCCCAAGAAAACGCTGAAAAAGTTAGAAAACTAAACCTAGCTCATGATGTAATTGTTGCAGATGCAACAAAACCTGTAGAAGTTTACAACGAATTTTTAAAAGTTACAGGTGGACAACTTGCAGATGTAACCATAAACAATGTAAATGTTCCAACAACTGAAATGTCATCGATACTTATAACAAAAGATGAAGGAATTATCTATTTCTTTAGTATGGCCACATCATTTACAAGAGCTGCACTTGGTGCAGAAGGCGTTGGAAAAGATGTAACTATGATTATAGGAAATGGATACACAAAAGGACACGCAGAGTTGAGCTTGAACATCTTGAGAGAGTCAAAAGAAATAAGAAAACTCTTTGAAGAAAAATATTGTTAAGGGGGAAGATGCATGAGAAATTATAAGGAAATTCCACTTTGGAAAAACGTTAGCGAAGAAGAATGGAACAATTGGAAATGGCAAATAAGAAACAGAATTACCGATGTTGACACATTAAAACAAGTAATTAACTTAACGCCTGAAGAAGAAAATGGAATAAGAAATAGTTTGAAAACACTTAGGATGGCAATAACTCCATATTATGCATCATTAATGGATCCAGACAATCCAAAATGTCCTATTAGAAGACAAGCTGTTCCAACAATAAAAGAGCTCGAAGTAAAACCGTGGGATATGGTAGATCCTTTGCATGAAGATGAAGATTCGCCTGTTCCAGGACTTACCCACAGATACCCTGATAGAGTTTTGCTTCTTGTAACTGATATGTGTGCAATGTACTGTAGACACTGCACAAGAAGAAGATTTGCTGGTCAACACGACAGAGCAAGAACAAAACAAGAAATAGATGCAGCAATTGAATACATAAGAGAAACACCTCAGGTTAGGGATGTTCTACTCTCTGGTGGGGATGCATTACTTGCTGGAATTGATATGCTCGAATATATTTTAAAGGAACTAAGGAAAATAAAGCATGTTGAAATTATTAGAATTGGCTCAAGAGCTCCTGTTGTGATTCCACAAATAGTAACAAAAGAATTAACTGATATGCTAAAAAAATATCACCCAATATGGCTCAATACCCATTTTAACCATCCAAAAGAAATTACACCTGAAAGCTCCAGAGCATGTGAAATGCTAGCAGATGCTGGTATTCCACTTGGAAATCAATCTGTTTTACTACGCGGTGTAAACGATAGTCCATATATCATGATGGAACTTGTACACCAACTTGTAAAAATAAGAGTAAGACCGTATTATCTATACCAGTGTGATCTTTCACAGGGAATTTCACATTTTAGAACATCCATTGGAACGGGTCTTAGAATAATTGAAAGTTTAATAGGACACACCTCTGGTTTTTGTGTTCCTACATACGTTGTTGATGCTCCCGCAGGTGGAGGAAAAATTCGTCTTATGCCAGAATACCTTATTTCTTACTCTGATAAAACTGCAATCCTTAGAAACTATGAAGGGGTTATCGTAGCATATCATGAACCTGAAGACACTGAAAGTGACGTCGATGACAGTGAATACAGAGAAAAATACAAATTGAGCGGTATTGCTTCATTATACGATAGCAAAAAAATCTCAATGGAGCCAGCTCACCTTGAAAGACATGAAAGAATTAGAAAATGGAAAGAAAAAAGAGGTGAAAAAAAGTGAAATATTCCGATTTAAAAGTCGGTGATACATACGAAAAATCTCAGGTTGTTGAAGATCAACATGTTGTAAGTTTTGCTCAAATAACGGGAGATAAAAATCCTGTACATCTTGATGAAGAATACGCAAAAAATTCAGTTTTTGGTGGTAGAATTGCTCATGGAATTTTACTTCTTGGATATATATCTGCAGTTCTTGGAATGGAATTTCCAGGTCCTGGAACAATTTACATGTCTCAAAATGCTAAATTTTTAAAACCAGTCTATATTGGTGAAAAAATAAAGATAGTAATTAAAATTGTAGAAAAAGATGATAATAAAAAGAGAGCAAAGCTTTCAACAAATATATACAAAGAATCTGGAGAACTTGCAGTAGAAGGGGAGGCTATGGTGTCATTGAAATTTCTATGATTAAAACATTTGAAAAACACAAAGTTATAGCAATTGTTGGGCTTGAAAAAAACACAGGAAAAACTGAAACATTTAATTTTTTACTTAAAAACCTTAATAAAAGATACACCTTGGGAATTACCTCAATTGGGATTGATGGTGAAGAAAAGGATCAGGTAACATTTACTAAAAAGCCTAATATTTTTGTAGAAAAAAATATAATCTTTGCCACAACAGAAAAATATTTTAAAATGAAAAATTTTTCAGCAGAAATTCTTTATGTCTCAGACAGGAGAACATCTACTGGAAGAATAATAATAGCCCGTGCAAGAGAAAGGGGAAAAATAATTCTTGCCGGGCCTACTACAATTGATTGGTTAAATGAAATTAACAACAAATTATTTAATTTTGGTGCAAAAAAGATACTAATAGATGGTGCACTTTCTAGAATAAGCAGTTCTTCAATCAGTGATGCTGTAGTTCTTGCAACAGGTGCAGCAGTTAGCCTTGATGTAGAAAAGATCGCATCAAAAACCATAGATCTAATCTACAAAATTAATCTTCCAAAATACAAACTTTATAACCTAAACAATATAAACCTTGAAAAGGGAATTTACTTAAAAGATCTTAAATTACTGGGTGAAAGTACCTTAAATTTTGAAGATTTTGATAAATTAAAAGAGGTAAAAGAAATAATAATCATAGGTGCATTAACAGATAGCTTTGTTAAAAAACTTATAGACAAAAATATAATATTAGACATAATTGTCAAAGATTTTTCAAAAATTTTTGCAAAATCTTCTACACTCAAGCTCTTTAAAAAACTTGGAGGGAACATATTTGTATTAAACAAACCAAATCTATGCCTTATTACTGTCAATCCAACTTCACCATATGGATATCAAATAAATGAAGAAGTTTTAATCGAAAAAATTTCAAAAGAAATTGATATTCCTGTGGTAAATATCAGAAAGGTTGATAGCATATGAATACAGGTTTTGAATACATAAGAAAACAATTAGATTTTTCATCACCACTTGGTAAAAAAGCATTTGAAAATATAAAAATAATGAATAACAAAGAAGAAATTAAAAAAAATCTTCAAGCAATTGAAGTTTTTAATAATATTGAAGAAAAAAACATTGAAAAAATCAAACAAATTCTTTCACACATTCAAGATATAGAAGAAACAATTAAAAAGTTAAGTTTTGAATGCACTCTAGATGAAATTGAGCTTTTCCAAATAAAAGTTTTTTCAATATTTTCACAGGACTTGTTAAAATTACTTAATACTTTAGAAATTTACAATATTTTCAATTTGGAAAATATTGAAGAAGTTATAGAAATACTTGATCCACGCGGTGAAAGACTTCCTACATTTTATATATACGAAGAATACGATAAAAATCTAAAAGAGATAAGAAAAATAAAAGAAAGTGAAAATGATGAAAGCAAATTACTTGAAATCCTTTCAAGAGAAAAAGAAATTGAAAGAGAAATTTGTGAAAAACTATCTAAAAAACTACATAAATTTTCAAATAAGCTCCTTAAGAATTTTCGAATAATTTCATTTCTTGATCTGTCTATTTCTAAGTACGAGTTATCAAAAAAGTTAAATTTAAAAATGCCACAGATTAACAGTTCTTTTGAAATAATATATGAAAAATTATTCAACCCTGAGGTTGAAAATTTATTAAATGATCGAGGAAAAAAATTTCAAAAAATTGATATTACTTTGAATCCAGGAACTCAGATAATAACAGGAGCAAATATGGGGGGTAAAACTGTACTTTTAAGAACGATTGCACTATCACAAATGATGTTTCAGATGGGGTTCTATGTTCCAGCCGAATTTTCTAAACTTCCAATTTTTGATGAAATTTTCTTTGTTTCTGGAGATTTTCAAAATATAAAGCTTGGACTTTCTTCTTTTGCAGCCGAAATGGAAATAATAAATAACATATATAATGAAATAAAAAGTGGTAAAAAAATACTTATCCTTTTAGACGAACCTGCAAGGACAACAAATCCAACTGAAGGTAGTGCTATTGTAAAAACCATATCAAACCTTTTCAACAGAGGAAATGTTATCTGTGTAATTTCAACGCACTTTGATAATGTTATCGACAAAGAAATGAGGCATTTAAGGGTCAAAGGACTAAAAGATGTTGAAAAAATAGATCCAAGCAAAGATATTCAAGACTATTTCGATTATTCAGTTGAAGAAGTTCAGCTTTATAACCCACCAAAAGAAGCATTAAAGATACTTAAAATTTTAAAAATAGATAATGATATAGTTTCTAAAGTCGAGGAGGTATTAACTGATGAAAAGCAAATTAGGTCTTGATTTTAAAAAAGTTGAATATGCAAGAAAACTTTCTAAAAAGATAGCTGACGGAGTAAAAGAATTTGTTGAGCCGCGTTCTACAACATCAATCGAAAGAACAATATGCAGATTCTTGGGAATTGATGGAGTAAATGCTGAAGGTGTGCCTCTTCCAAATGTTGTTGTTGATCATCTTAAAGAAAATGGATTAATTGAAATGGGAGCAGCATATTGTATTGGCAACGCAATTATCGAAACAGGACTTTCACCTCAACAAATTGCTGAAGAAATTGCTGGGAAAAAATTGAATATAGGAAAATTAAAAATGAATTCTTTAGATAAGGTTCTTGATACACTAGAGCCTTATGTAAACCAGACTATAAACAAAATAAAAGATAACAAAGAAACGCGTGAAAGGATGATAAGGGAAATTGGAGAAGGAAAACAACCATATCTTTACGTTATAGTTGCAACAGGAAATATATATGAAGATGTTGTTCAAGCTCAAGCAGCTGCAAGACAAGGAGCAGATATTATAGCTGTAATACGTTCTACAGCACAAAGCTTGCTTGATTATGTTCCATATGGTCCAACAACTGAAGGATTCGGTGGAACTTATGCAACCCAAGAAAACTTTAGAATAATGAGAAAAGCTCTTGATGAGGTTTCATACGAAGTTAAAAGGTATATACGCCAGGTTAATTATGCTTCTGGACTCTGTATGCCAGAAATAGCTGCAATGGGTGCACTTGAAAGATTGGATATGATGCTAAATGATGCACTGTATGGAATACTCTTTAGAGATATTAATATGCAAAGAACAATAATAGATCAACACTTTTCAAGAGTTATCAACGGCTTTGCAGGAATAATAATAAACACAGGAGAAGACAATTATCTTACAACTGCTGACGCTTATGAAGAGGCACACACTGTACTTGCCTCACAATTTATAAATGAACAACTTGCATTAATGGCAGGAATTCCTGAAGAGCAAATGGGGCTGGGTCACGCATTTGAAATGAATCCGGATATAGAAAACGGATTTTTATATGAACTTGCACAAGCTCAAATGGCTAGAGAAATATTCCCAAAAGCTCCACTAAAGTACATGCCTCCAACAAAATACATGACTGGAAATATTTTCAAAGGAATCGTTCAAGATGCTATGTTCAACGTTGTATCTATATGGACCAAGCAAGGAATTCAACTTCTTGGTATGCTAACAGAAGCTATTCACACTCCATTTATGTCAGATAGGTACCTTGCCATTGAAACTGCAAAATACATATTCAACAATATGAGAAATATTGGTGATGAAATTTACTTTAAAGAAGACGGAATAATTCAAAAAAGAGCAAAACAAGTACTTGACGAAGCAATAGAACTATTGGAAAAAATTGCTGAAGATGGTTTGTTTAAAGCTCTAAGCAAAGGTGTATTTGCAAACGTAAAAAGACCAATTGATGGTGGAAAAGGACTCGACGGCGTCTTCTTAAAAGGGAAAAATTACATTAACCCATTTATCGAAAAAATGTTAGAAGGAAGGTGCTAAAAATGAGCGGATACAATCTTGAAAAGAAAAATATAGATAAAACTCTTAATCTAAAAGCAGTCAAACCATATGGAGATACAATGAACGATGGGAAAGTACAAGTTAGCTTTACTTTGCCTGTCCCATATGGGGATGAGGCAGTAGAGGCTGCAAAAATAATAATGAAAAAAATGGGACTAGAAAATCCACAAGTTGTGTTTTCAAAAGAGCTTACAAAAGGTTTTACATTCTTTATAGGTTACGGAGACTGTATCCACACAGTCGATTATGAAAGCATACATGTTCCAAAAGTTCAGGTTGATGAAATGACAATGTATGAAATCGATCAATTTATAAAAGAAAAAATTGGAAGGAAAATAGTGGTTGTAGGTGCGACAATTGGCACTGATGCACACACGGTTGGTCTCGATGCAATTTTAAACATGAAAGGATTTGCAGGACACTACGGACTAGAAAGATACGAAATGTTCGAAGTTTACAATATGGGAAGTCAGGTTCCTGTTGAAGAATTTGTTAAAAAAGCTATTGAAGTAAAAGCCGATGCTTTACTTGTTTCACAAACGGTTACACAAAAAAATATCCACATAAAACATTTAACGGAATTAGTAGAGCTACTTGAAGCAGAAGGAATACGCGATAACGTTATATTAGTAGTAGGTGGTCCAAGAATTACCCACGAACTTGCAAAAGAACTTGGATATGATGCGGGCTTTGGCCCAAATACATTTGCAGAACATGTTGGAGCTTTTGTTGCAAAAGAACTTTATAGAAGAATGCAAGCAAAATGAAAAGGTTAGTTTTAATATTTACAATTTTAATTGCTATTTCTTGCTTTTCAGATGACAAATTACTTCATATGAATGTATCGAGCGTCTTAGAATCTATTTTCTCATCCTTTTCAGATAAAAGTGAAGTTATTACTTTTTCAATAGGGATTGCAAAAGAAGTGTACGATCTATTATCTAAAAATGGCGTATGCGATTTTTACGATATACTTGCAGATATATATGGTATAATGCTATATAAAATGCATAAATTTAAAGGCTATAAATTTTCAATAGTTATTGCACTTGAATTTTAAGCCCTATGGAAATTCCATAGGGCTTTATTCATACCTTAATGCATCAACAGGATTAAGCTTTGAAGCTTTAATTGCAGGATAAATCCCAAAAAATAATCCAATAAGGCCTGAAATAACAAATGATAGAATAATTTGATCAACTCTAAAGTGTGGAGTAACATTTATAAATTTACCTATAAAGTTTGAAAAGACCATTCCCATAATTACTCCAATTATTCCAGCACTAACTGTTAAAATGGATGATTCAATTAAAAATTGAAGCATAATATTTGAATTTGTTGCACCTATTGCCTTTTTTATTCCTATCTCACGTGTTCTTTCAGTAACTGACACCAACATAATATTCATTATTCCTATACCACCGACAAGAAGTGAAATCCCTGCTATAGCTCCAAGAACTAAATTAAGCATTCCTGTAACTTGATTTATAGTATCAAGTATTTCATCCTGACTTAAAATTTTATAAGAATCCTCATCTTTTAACCTTGAAAATAAAAATATTTCTAGTTCATCTTTTGCTTGCTCTACCACTTCGCTATTTTTTGCCTTAGCAAAAAATTGATTTACAGTATCTAGTTTCAATAACCTTTGCTCAACCGTTGTAAATGGTATGAATACTACATTGTCTACATTTAAAAATAATTTTGATCCTGTTTCTTCAAGAACTCCAACAACTTTTAACGGCAAAAACCTATTATTAATATATAGCTTTATTTCTTTTCCTAAAGGATCTTCTTCTCCAAATAATTCTTCAGCCACATAACTTCCTATTACAGCAACCTTTAAACCACCTTCAAAGTCAAGCGCATTAATTAGTCTTCCACTTTCTACCTTGAGGCCAAATATATTTATAAAATCTGGATTTGTAGCATAAAATTGTGTTGAAATAGTATTTTCAGCATATTTGAAATTACCATTCGATGAAAAGCTTGGAGTAATGTCGGTAAGATACATCGCTTGCCTTTTCATTTCTTCAATATCATCCAAAGTAAGTTTTCCGTATTTTGTCCTCTTTGCCATTACAAAAAAGACGTTTGAGCCTATTGATTCAATTTCACTTTTTACTGAGTAAGTTGCACCATTTCCAAGTGAAAGTACTATTATTACTGCCATTACTCCAATTACTATTCCAAGCATAGAAAGAAAAGATCTCATTTTATTGTACATCAAACTTCTTATAGCCTCTTTAAACATCTCGTAAATCATAGATATCTCTCCCTTGGATCTTTCCATCTCTTAGAAAAATTACATGATTTCCCAAGAGTTCTAACTCAGGGTCATGAGTTACAATTACAACGGTCATACCATCTTTATTTAAACGCTTAAATATCTCTAAAATATCTTCTCCACTCTTTGAATCCAAATTCCCAGTTGGTTCATCTGCCAAAATATAACTTGGCTCATTTGCAAGTGCCCTTGCAATAGCAACTCTTTGCATTTGTCCTCCTGATAGTTGTGTTGGTTTGTGATTAATTCTATCACCAAGTCCAACTAACTCCAGCAATTCTTTCGCCCTTTTACGCCTCTTTTTCAAAGGAACTCCTTTATACATCATCGGAAGTTCTACATTTTCAAGTGCTGTAAGTCTTGGAAGCAAATTAAATTGTTGAAAGACAAAGCCTATCTTTTCACCTCTAATTTTTGCAAGTAATTTATCGTTTAGCTTACTTACATCAACACCATCTATATAAACATTTCCACTAGTTGGTTTATCAAGACATCCCATAATGTGTAAAGTAGTTGATTTCCCGGATCCTGAAGGCCCCATAATGATAACGAATTCTCCTTTTTTTATTTTAAACGATATTCCATCCAAAGCTTTGACATCCACATCACCCATTTTATAGATTTTTTTAACCTGATTCATTTCAAAGACTATTTCCATATACTCACCTCTTTCTTTATTTACCAGGTCTTACAAGTGGAGGTGGTGCAGCATTCCCAGCTTTACTTAAATTCTTACTTAAAGATTTATTTTGAATTAGTACAACATCCCCTTCATTTAATCCTGATACAACTTCTACAAAATCTTCAGTAATTGCACCAATTTTAATTTCTCTAAGCTCACTAATGGGATTATTATTTTCATCTTCTCCAGTTTTTACTTGAACATACCTTTTTCCATTTTTTACTATCACTGCGTTTGTTGGAACTTTTAAGACATCTTTCTTGTTAATCGTTAAAATTTCACCTTCACATGATGCTCCTATAAAAATATTTTCAGGAAATTTTACCTTATTAATATCAGCTCTTATTGTTGCTGTTGTCACATTTGCAGATGAGATATTAGCAATTTGCTTATAGGTAATCTCCCCCTGCAATATTTCAGAATTTCCTTCAACTTCAATACTTATTTTTTGACCTACCTGTACCTTTGAATAATCAATAATATCAATAGTTCCTTCAAATTCAAAATTAGACCTATCTAAAATTACGCATAAAGCTTGATTTTGATTTACCAAGTCTCCAACTTTTTTCGAAAAATTTACAATATATCCAGATATTGGCGCCTTTATAACTGTATTTACAAAATCATCGTATGCTTTTTCATATTGAAGTCTCTTTAATTCTTCCTCGAGTGTTCCATTTCCTTTTACCATTTCATATGAGAGTTTTGCATTTAAATAAGAAATCTTATAATCTTCATCATCAATCTTTAAAATAGGATCTCCTTTTTTAACAAAATCACCCTCATTTACGTAAACTTCTACAACTTTTCCTGAAACCTCCGGATAAATCGTCATATAATTTTTTGGTATGATTTTTCCAGTTGCACTTACCGATTCTACCAAGTCTGATTTTTTAACTGTATATTCTATGCTTTTTACAAGCGCTACATTATCCTTATTAGAGTTTAAACCACATGAAGAGATTAATAAAATCAAAATCATTAAAGAAAGAATAAAAGCTTTCTTTTTCACTCTAGCACCTCCTCAATAAGAGACAAAAGATCGTATCCTAAAAAGCTATAGATATTTAGCTTTTTAATAAAGATAGAAAATTCTACATTTTCAAGATTATATTCTTCTATCAAATATTCATATTCTGATATCTTATATTCATTTTCAGTTACTAACCCCTTTTCAAACTTTTCTTTAACTTTTTCCAAGTTAATTTCTTTTATCTTTTTCTCAATTAATGCTATTTCATAATCATTATTAGAGTTTTCAAGTTCGTAAAAAAATTGTTCATATTGGTTTTCTAACATATCGATCTTTTCTTGGAGATTTTTTGATGCTATTTCATAGTCAATTAAAATATTTTCTTTTTCAAGCTTTTTATTTCCGAATAAATCTAATGTAAAGCTCAAATAGACTTTAGGCTTAAATTCTTTATCACTGCTACCTTCTTTGTAGTCATAGTCAATGGAAAAACCCAAGTTTATATTTGGTACATAAAGTTGATATAATCTTTCTTTTTTCAACTCATTTAACTGTTTTTGAATCTCTAAGGCTTTTAAATCTAACCTTTTTCCAAAATCTTTCTGTGGTAAGTTAACTTCAAACATATTAAATGGAAAGCCAGAATATTTTTCATATTCACTTTTTTTACTTTCATAGCTTTTTAAATTTTTTTGCAACATAAGCAAAGATTTTTTCTCATTAAGATACTCTATCTGAGAGATAATACCCTTTGAGTATTTTTCTTCAACTTTTTTAAACTCTTCTTTCTTTAATTGATACAATTTAGAGTAGATTTCATACATTTTGGAATAGTAAAGGCTATAATACGCATTATTTAGGTATTCTATAACCTTTTGATTTTTTACATTGAGTAAATTCCATTTTGCATTTAAAAGAGAAATTTTCTCTTCTAAATCCTCTTCATCACTATTATCAAACAAATTTTTGCTAATTGAAATACCATATGAATCTTTGAATTCATCATTAACAAATCTAAAGTTGCCATTTAGATTAATATCAAAATTAAAAACATTAAAATCTATTCCAACTGGAAATGTTAGAACATCGTTATTAGCCGAAAAATTTGCACTCACACTAAAATCATCGGAAAAACTGAAAGTCACTGGCACACTTAACTGATAACTATCAAAGTCGTATTCAAATGAAACCTTATTTAAATTTGTACCAAAACTTAAGCTATATCCTTTCTCATAAGATAAATTGATGTAATTTTTTAATGCTTGAAGATATTCTGGAGAATTTTCAACGTAATTTCTTATCTCCTCTTGCATATTTGAAAAAATAAGGCTTGAAAAGACAAAAATAAATATTAATATTATTTTCTTCAATTTTAATCACCCCAATTTATAACCAATGCTTCTTTTAAAATATCTTCGATACTCCTTTCAGAATATTTTGAAATATCTATTAATTTAGTAATATAATTCATCTTTTTATTTTCAATTTGAAGCAAAGCGTTAAGATAAGAAATTTGTGCTTGATTGTATTGAGAATTTTCAACTAATCCCTTTTCATATCTTACTTTAGTATAATTCAAATTTTCTTCTTGATATTTTCTATTTGCCTCTAAAACTTCAAGTTCCTTTTTAATAAGTTCGAGTTCATCATTAAAAGATGAAATACTTTTTTCAATACTTTCTTTTAAATCTTCAAGGTTAATTTTTGAAATTTGCAGGTCAATTTCTTTTTGCCTTTTTTCAGATTCTGAGAGATAATCTTTTTCAACCATATATTCATCATATAAAATTTGATAATTTAATAACTGAACCTTATAATCAGGTAATTCCTCTACATTCGTAGTAATTTTTAAATCAATAAAATTGACATCAAGAGTAAAATTTTCATCAAAGTCAAAATATTTTCTAAAATCACTTAAACTATCTTCAAGATTTTTTTCTGCAAGCTTTAAATTATACTCGGCATTCTCCAAATCATATTCTGCCTTTAACCATTCTGCTTTAGAAATTAAGTTTTTTTCATACAACTCTTTTGAATTTTCATAACTGATCTTTGCATTTTCATACGAAAGCTTTTTTATCTGTAAATTTAGCTTATTAATGTTTAAAGAAAATAATATCGAAACAACAGACTTAAAAAAATTGCTTTCCCCATTTTGAAATTGTGAAAGTGCAGAATAATATTGAACCTCAGCACTTAATTTTGAAATGGTACTATCTGCAGTAATTTTTAAATTTTCATACTCAATCTTCTTTTTCTCAAAAGTCAAAGCGTTTGAAACATATGAATCTTTCTGTTTTAATCCCAAAATTATATCATCAGAAAGTGCAAATGAAAAAGAAACAAAAAACAGAACTAAAAACGATACCAATTTTTTCATCGTTTTCCCTCCTTTAAATTTGTTGTATAAATTATAACAAACAAACCTTAAAAAAAACTTAAAAAATAAAAAATAAAAAAAGAGAGCAGACTACTGCCTGCTCTCCTTGTCTGGTAGCGGGGGCAGGATTTGAACCTGCGGCCTTTGGGTTATGAGCCCAACGAGCTGCCAGACTGCTCCACCCCGCACCGTCTATATCTATTATAACAAAACTTCCATTTTTTTCAAGTGGTGCCGGGGATCGGACTCGAACCGACACGGAGGTGTAACCCCCAGCGGATTTTAAGTCCGCTGCGTCTCCCAATTCCGCCACCCCGGCGTCACCGTTTTCTATTCTATCATAAATTTTTAATTAGTCAATATCTTTTTTGAGATTCTCTTTAATTACTTACTAAAAAGATTTATTAATTCTTCTAAACTAATATTATTGTATAAATTCTGTTTTTTAGAAAGTTTATAACTTTCAAAGTGAAGTTTTACTCCCTTTAAATTTTCATACATCCATTTTCTTATCTCATTATACCTTCTCTCATTTATAAATTTTCTTCCATAAAATGGTGTGTTTTTCTTTGGAATCAAAGGATTAATACTTAAAGTAATAGACTTATATCCAAGCTTTTTTACCTTGTCAATAAAAGATTTAAGTTCATTAAAATCTTCATTATCTTCTTCATCAAAACCAACTATATAATAAAGCTTAACACTTGAAAAATTCTCCATTCTTCCCATCTCAAGAGCAGTTAACAATTCTTCTTCATTAAGATCTTTTAACATAACGTCTCTAATTTTTTGAGAAATACCTTCTGGTGCAATCGTGTATGTATTTTGACCACTTTCTTTTAAAAGCCTTAAAAGTCTTTTTGTAATCCCATCTGCTCTCATCGAAGAAACCGAAAATTTTATTTCATAGTATTCCAAAATATCAAGTAATTCATCAAGCCATGGATAATCTGTTATAGTTGCACTAATTATACCAATTGGATATTTTTCATCTTTTAATAAGTCTTTTATAAGTTCTGGTTTTACAAACTTTACAGGCTTTTTTGTATTTCCCATAACACAGAATTTACATCTTCTTATGCATCCACGTCCAATTTCTATAAGTCTTTTTTCTCCAAATTCTGAAAATCTAGTAATAATGTGTGAAGCAGGAAGCTTTTTTGATATATCAAAATTACTTAATGTGTAATTTTTTTGCTCATTAACTATTACATTATCAATTTTGTCTAAAAATTTTAATCCACTTTCCTTGTCCTTTAGCAAAATATTAATACCCTCTGAGATTTGCTCAACTTTATCCTCTAAATCTCCAATTACTATAACATCCGCAATAGGCTTTACAAGTTCAAGATTAAAAAACGTTATTGCTCCACCTATGATTATAGTAGGATGATTTTCATTTCTTTGATTTTTTAAAATTGGTATTCCCTGTTTTTTTAATATATCCACTATATTTTCAATATCAGGTTCAAAATGAAAAGAAAATAAAAAAACCTTATTTTCATCTAGTGGAGTAAAAGATTCTATTGAATAAAATTTTTTGAACCATTTTTCATAAAAATATCTTTCCACCGGGATATTGTATTCCCAAAATAGCTGCTGAACCCAACTCCAAGATAGTGAACTTGCAGCAACAGTATAATTATTCGGAAAAATTAAGGCAACCCCACGGTTGCCATTAATACTGTTTAATCTTATCTCAGAATCGCTAAATTTTTTTACATATGAATACTCTTTAAAATCATCACTCTTACGTGGTCTCCTCAACTGCTTTCCTCCTAAGATAATTTCTTGAAACTATAACTCGAGTAAACTCTACTTCCGCAACTTTTTTATTGTCTTTAGTAATCAAACCAGAAAAACTTATCATATTCCCATCTACCGACTTTACTCTTACTCCAACAACAAGCTTAGCTCCAATAACTACCGGCATATAATGTTTCACAGTAAACTCTGACACAACAGATATCAAATCCTCCGGCAAAAAATCTTTAACCATATCTGCACCAAGCTTAAAAGCCACACGAGCAAGACTAGAAGAAGAAACAAAATGATAATTTCTCATCTCATCATCTTCATCCCAAAGATAACTTTCATCAGGAGTAAAATCAATCGTCTTGCTTATCCCCTCTATCTTCCTCCACAAATCTTCCATCCCCCTTAACAAGAAGCTCTCTTAATTCTTCACCACTTATTTCTTCTCTTTCTAATAAGATTTCAGCTAATTCATCCATCTTTTTTCTATGTTTCATCAATATCTCTTTTGCCTTATTGTAGCATCTTCCAACAATATTTTGTATTTCACTATCAATCATTTTTGCAATTTCTTCACTATAATTTCTCATTCTTGCTATTTCTTTACCAAGAAAGACTTCTTGTTCCGTTTTTCCCCAAGCAAGTGGACCAAAATTTTCACTCATTCCAAGTTCACAAACCATTTTTCTTGCCATCTCAGTTGCACGTTCAATATCGTTTGCCGCACCACTTGTTACATCACCAAAGACAATTTCTTCTGCTGCCCTTCCACCTAAGAGAGCTGTTATATTGTCCAAAAGCTCATTTTTACTGATCAAATACTTGTCTTCTGCTGGTAAGTGTAAAGTAAAACCTAATGCTCTATGTCCACGTGGAATTATTGATATCTTGTGCACTGGATCTGAATTTGGAAGTTCCGTTCCAACTATAGCATGCCCAAGTTCATGATATGCTACTATTTTCTTTTGCTTTTCTGAAATAAGTCTTGATTTTCTTGCTGGTCCAGCTATTACTCTATCTATAGCCTCCTCAAAATCAGACATATTCATTTTATCTCTTCCATCCCTTGCAGCAAGAAGTGCTGCCTCATTTACAAGGTTTTCTAAATCAGCACCAACAAACCCTGTTGTTCTTTTTGCCAAAACCTTTACATCAACATCTTCACTTATTGGTTTTCCTCTTAAATGAATTTTTAAAATTTCTTCCCTTCCTTTTACATCTGGTGGATCAACTACTACCTTCTTATCAAACCTACCTGGTCTTAATAGTGCAGGATCAAGTATATCAGGCCTGTTTGTTGCAGCCATTACAACAATACCTTCTCTTACATCAAATCCATCCATCTCAACAAGTAGCTGGTTTAGCGTTTGCTCCCTTTCGTCATGACCTCCGCCAAGACCTGCTCCTCTATGTCTTCCAACCGCATCAATTTCATCTATAAATACTATACATGGTGCACTTTCCTTTGCTTTATTGAACAAATCTCTAACCCTTGCAGCACCGACACCGACAAATAACTCAACAAAATCAGAACCACTTATATGGAAAAATGGGACGTTGGCTTCACCTGCAACTGCTCTTGCAAGTAAGGTTTTACCAGTTCCCGGAGGCCCAACCAAAAGCACACCTTTTGGCATTCTTGCACCAATTTTGTTAAATTTAGTAGGATTTTTTAGAAATTCCACTATCTCTTGAAGCTCTTCTACAGCTTCATCAACACCTGCTACATCCTTAAAAGTTATTTTCTTTTTACCTGGCATTACTTTTTCTGCTCTGCTTTTTGTAAAGGTAAATGCCTGATTATTTCTACCACCAAGTCCTCTTATCAAAAATCCAAACATTACAAGCATTAAAACAAAAAATAGTAAATTACCCACAAGATTTACCCAGAACGAGCTGTCTACACCTTTTTCAGCAGTAACTCTTATCCCTTTTTCAACCATAGAGTTAATCAAATCAATATCATATTTCACCCAAGGAGCATAGACATTGTATCGCCTTCCTGAAATCGTTTTTAACAATACGTTTCCATCATCTTTAATAACTACCTCTGCAATATCCACCGAATCTGAATTTAATCTCTTAAGAAAATCGCTATAATGCATCGTTACATCTGATGAGGCTCCACCAAAAAATACACTTTCAAAAATCCAAAATAGGCTTAAAATAATCAACAACCCAATTATTATCGAACCAATTCCTCTATTCAAAACCAAAAACCTCCTTTCATTTCGACCTTAATTGATATTCCATTCTCTTCTTTTGATAAATAATCCCTATCAAGAAACACATTTGGAATATAAAATACATAACCATCTTCATCCACAAAAATAGGAATAATTCTTCTAATAAATGAAGGAACTTTTTTTTCTACAAATATTTCTTTTAATTTCTTACCTCCCTTTGTTTTATCTCCAAATCTATAATTTCTAATGGTTAGATTCATTTTCTTAAATATTATACCATTATTTCCAAATTTAACCACAAATGGTCCAAAATTAACATTATTTTGACAGTCCATACTACACTCATAGTTCATATGTTCTATAAATTTTCCCAAAACTCCATATCCATATGAAATTTCAACTCCATAATCCCCCCAAAAACTTATTTTAAAAGATGTCTTATAAAGATTCTTTTTTAATCTATCCAGCTTTTCCTTATCAGGGGCTCTTCCAAAGTGCTCCATTGTCTTTCTTCTTATAAATTCTACAAGAATATATTCATCTTTTGGTACTTTAAAAAATATTCTTCCTTCAAATTCAAATGTTTTGACATTTAACTTCTCTTCTACAAAACTATCCAGTTCCCATACATTTTCTACAAATCTTAACACAGCTTGTTCAAATAAGGGATTAATTTCTTTAAAAATAGGTATAATCTTATGCCTGATAAAATTCCTTGTATATTTTGTATCAAAATTTGTTTTATCAACCACAAACGGTATTTTGTTTTCAGTTGCAAATTGCTCGATTTCTTTTCTTTCAAAAAATAAAAGAGGACGTATTATATTCCCATTTCTAGGTTTCATCCCGTATATACCAAATGGGCCAGTACCACGTGCAAGTCTAAAAAGTACAGTTTCAGCTAGATCATTCAAATTATGAGCTGTTGCAATTTTATTTGCATTAATTTTCTCTGCAAGCTCATTCAAAAATTTATACCTCAACTTTCTTGCTGCCTCTTCTATAGATAATTTATTCTCTTTTGCATATAATGGAACATCAAACTCTTTTATAAAACATTCAACATTAAGTGATCGCGCCATATTATAAACAAATTTTACTTCTTCTTTCGACTCTTTTCTAATACCATGATCAACTGTTGCACAAAAAATACTAAATTTAAAATATTCTCTTATCTTAGCTAATAAGTTTAAAAGAACTGATGAATCAACTCCCCCAGAAACCGCAACTAGTATTCTGTCATTTTCTTCTATCAAATTATATTCCTCAATTTTTTGTATGAATTTCTCCAATAGTGTCAACATTCTTCACCTTCTTTCATTTGCCATTTTTCATATTAGTAGTGTATAATAAAATTGAAAAAAATAAAAGGAGGTTTTTCGATGAAAGAATTAATTAAAAAATTAACAGAAACTCACAGTCCAAGTGGAAGAGAACATCAAATAAGAGAAGTTATTCTCTCTGAACTCGAAGGTTTCATAGACGGATACGAAGTTGATAAACTTGGAAATCTTATTGTCTGGAAAAAAGGAACCTCTGATAAAAAGGTTCTTTTTGACGCACATATGGACGAAATAGGCGTAGTTGTTACAAACATCGATGATAACGGTTTTTTAAGAATTGACATGGTTGGTGGAGTTTCACCATATACAATATTACAATCTAAACTTAGATTTGGGGATATCATTGGAATTGTAGGAATTGAAGGTGAAACAGGCAGTGATATGATATCAAACATTAAAAATTTGTCTTTTGATAAATTATACGTAGATATTGGTGCAAAAAGTAAAGAGGAAGCAGAAAAAATTTGCCCAATCGGAACATTTGGAACTTTTGATGGATACTTTGTTGAACAAGGTGATTACTACATCTCAAAATCAATGGACGATAGAATAGGTTGCGCTGTAATCATAGAATTATTTAAAAAACTTAAAAATCCAAAAAATTCAGTATATGGTGTATTTGCTGTCCAGGAAGAAGTGGGATTAGTTGGAGCAACCGTTGCAGGTTATAATATTGATCCAGACGTTACTATTGCAATTGATGTAACTGCAGCTGGAGATACCCCAAAAGGATACAAAAGAGTCTCAATGAAACTTGGAAATGGTGCATGTATAAAAGTTAAAGATAACGCATCAATAAGTGACAAGAAAATAATAGATACTCTTAAAGATTTAGCAGAAAAAAATAAAATACCATATCAAATGGAAGTATTAATATTTGGTGGTACAGATGCAAGAGGATATCAACACACAAAAGCCGGGATACCAAGTGCAACAGTATCAATCGCAACTAGATATATACACACACAAAATGAAATGGTTCATAAAAAAGACGTTGAGGCAACAATCGATTTGCTATTAAAATACGCTGAGGAGGGCTTATAAACTGCCTAGAAAAAATTTCACACCGCTTGAATTTAAAATAATAAGCAGTATCATATTAGTTTTATCATTGCTCACTTTGCTTTTTTTAGCTTCAACAATATTTTTGTATGTAAAAAAAGCAGCTGTTAAAGTAGACGTAATTTACATTCCAAAACCTTTAGAATTAAATAAAGAAAATTCTGGAAGTGAAAAGCTTCCAGAATTTTCTTTGCCTTCAACTGAAACTATGATAAATTTTGAAGAATTTGACTATAACAAATTAATTGCCCATAGTATTGAAATATTGGAAAAAGGAACTGAAGTATCAACTTTTGTAGTTGACAAAGAAAACGCTCTTAAAATAGTAAATAAATACAAAAGTTTTCTTATAAATATCCTTTCAGAAAACGCCTATTTTGTGGTTTTACCAATAAAAGATGTAAAAATTCCTGGACTTATCCCTGGAAAAAGTGTGTATACTATTTTTCTTAAAACAGGAGAAAACCCGGAACAAATTTTTCAGGATATGATGACTTTAAAAGCAAATGCTTACGTATCATATTCAATGAGATTTAAAAGAAATAACAAAACTTTCTATACCCTATGTCTTGGAGCGTTCCCAGACATAGATACAGCAAAAGAATATTTTAATTCTCTTGATTTAGAAAAATTAAGAAGTTTAGTTGTAACCTACGGACCATATGTGGGAAAAATTACACCTTAAGGAGGAAAAAAATGAATCATATAGTGTTAGGACTAATTCAAGGATTAACAGAATTTTTACCTATTTCAAGTTCTGGGCATTTAACTTTATTTTCTTATTTATTTAATATTGAACCTAAAATTTCAAATTTTGCATTTTTGCACCTTGCAACCCTGGCTGCAATTATAATATTTGTCTGGAAAGAAATTGTTGAAATTTTAAAAGGGCTTTTTACACTAAAAAAAGAGTATTATTCATTAGTTTTAAAAATTATTATTTCAACTATTCCAGCTGCAATTTTTGGAGTTCTTTTTAATTCAACAATAGAAAATTCTTTTTCAAATCTAAAAATTATTTCTTTCTTTTTTCTGGTAACTGCAGCATCATTGTTTGTTTCAGACAAACTAAAAGGTAAAAAAGACTTTTTTAATATATCATACATTGATGCATTGGTAATAGGTTTATTTCAAATGATAGCAATTTTCCCAGGAATTTCAAGAAGCGGAATAACACTTTTTGGAGCATTAACCGTTGGTTTAGAGAGAGAAAAAGCACTAAAATATTCTTTTTTAATGGGAATTCCTGTAATACTTGGGGCCGGAATACTTGAAACTAGCAAAATCGAATTAAATAGTTACATCCTAATTTCTGGTCTTGTAGCATTTCTTTCAGGGTTGTTAAGTCTTCTAATTTTAAAAAAGCTAACTATATCTAAAAAATTAAAAATATTTTCATATTACTGTATATTAATAGCTATTATAGCATTTTTTGTGGGGTGAAATAAATGTTAAGAATCCATGCGGAACATCTTATTAGCCCTTCTGGGCAAGCACCAAAAAAAGGAAATGAAATGAAAAAAATTTTTGAAGCATTTGATGTAGACCTCATATTAAACAAGGGAAAAATAGTAGATATAAAAAAGCACAAAATAACTGATGATTTTACCATAAAAGCAAAACTTGTTACGCCTGCTTTTGTAGATGCTCATACGCATATTCCATTTTTTGGAAGTAGAGCAAAAGAATTTTATTTAAGAGCAAGAGGAAAATCCTATTCTGAAATCTTTGCAAACGGAGGAGGAATACATAGTAGTGTTAGAATGCTAAGAAATGCAACAATAGATGAAATTGTAAAGCAAAATCTAAAATATTTAAGCTTATTCAAAAGACATGGTATTGCAGCAGTTGAAGGAAAAAGTGGATATGGGCTTGAAAAGTTTTCCGAATTAAAGCAACTAAAAGCTATGAAAATTTTAAACGAAATACAGGATGTCAAAGTAATTCCTACTTTTTTGGGCTTGCACGCAATTCCTATTGATGCAAATAAAAAAGATTACATAGATGAAGTAAAAAAATGGCTTGATGATATCAAAGAATTTACCGATACAATAGATGTTTTCTGCGATAAAGGAGTCTTTTTACCACAAGATATTGAAGAATTTTTTGAATTTGCCAAAAATAAAGGTTTTAAAATTAGATTTCACGCAGATGAAATTGAAAACGTAGGTGCTGCAAAACTTGCTATTAAGCTTGGTGCAATATCTGCTGATCACTTACTAAAAATAAACGATGACGATATTTCTCAAATTGCAAATTCAAACACTGTCGCTACATTAATGCCTGGAACAAGTTTTTATCTGGGAGAAGATTTTGCACCAGCAAGAAAACTAATAGATAATGGCGCTGCAGTTAGTATTGGTTCTGATTTTAATCCAGGTTCGTGTCCTATATTTAATCCTGCATTTATCTTTCATCTTGCACTTAGATTTTTAAAAATGGAACCGGAAGAGATATTAACTGCATATACTCTAAATTCTTCGTACGTTTTGGGTATAGAAAACGGAAAAATTGAGCCCGGCTACAAATGTGACATTGCGATTTGGAATACAAATGAACTTTTGGACATTCCATACATGTTCGATCAAAATTTCTTAAGTGCAATAATAATTAACGGCAAGGTGACAATATATGAAAACATTTAAGAAAATTGATGTTTTTCTTATCCTTGCTGTCATATTAATAACCGTTTTTTTTGCTTTAAAAGCAAACAATAGAGAAGATGAAATATTTTTGGTAAAATTAGACGGAAAAATATATACTGAATTAAAAAAGCCTGGAGACTATCCGGTAAAAGATAAAGAAGGAAAAATATTAACTATAGTTCACTATGATGGTGAAAATGTTTGGGTTACAGATTCAACATGTCCCCTAAAAATTTGTGAAAAAACTGGGAAAATAAAAAGAGGAGGAAAAATAATTTGCGTTCCCAACAAGATAGTAATCGAGTCACAAACTCAAGAACTACAAACGTGGTAATCTATTCACTACTTATTTCCATTTCTTCGGTAATGTTTGTTGTTGAGCGCTTTATACCATATCCAGTTCCTGGAGGAAAATGGGGATTTTCAAATTTTGTTATTCTCTACACCGTTGTAAATATTGGACTTAGAGGTGGACTTCTTGTAGGAACACTTAAAACAATTATCGGCTCGCTCTTTTCAGGAATTTTATTTACACCACCTTTTTTCATGGGCTTTTTTGGAATAATATCTGCTGCAACTTTTGAATGGATATTTTCTAAAACAAAGTTCTTTAGCTACACAACTTTGAGTATCATTGGTATGATTAGTAATAACTTTGTTCAAGTTCTAGTTGGAAGTTTTTTAATAAAAAGTAGAGCAATTTTTTCCTTTTTACCTTTGATGATAGGATTAGGACTAATTTCTGCAATTATTAATGCATATCTTGCAAAAAAAATGGAGGAAATAATTGATGAAAATAATTTTGGCCTCAAAATCTCCAAGAAGGATTGAGTTATTAAAATTACTAAAAATAGATTTTGAAGTTATATCTTCAAATATAGACGAAAATATTAGCGAAAAAGATCCTAAACTTTTAGCCGAAAAATTATCATACTTAAAAGCAATGAGCATAAAAAAAGATGGCGTAGTTCTTGCTGCAGATACTGTAGTAACACTCGACAAAGAAATATTTGGAAAACCAAGAGATTATAAAGATGCCTTTAGAATGCTTAAAAGTCTATCAGGAAAATGGCATACTGTAATTACTGGAGTTACAATTAAATTTAAAGATGAAGTTATTACTTTCTCTGAAAAAACAAATGTAAAATTCAAAAATCTTTCAAAAGAATTAATTGAATTTTATATTAATACTGCAAAACCTTTTGATAAAGCTGGTGGGTATGGAATTCAAGAACTTGGAAGTGTTTTGGTAGAAAAAATTGAAGGTGATTATTTTAATGTAGTTGGGCTTCCCATTTCAAAAGTTTGGGATATTTTATGGGATAGGGGGATGATAGATGCTTCCAAGGGAGAAATTAATAAATGAAGGTGTCGAAAATCTAAGCACAGAAGAACTACTGGCTATACTTTTAAGAACAGGGACAAAAGACTTAGATGTTTTAAAACTTTCAAAAAACCTTTTTGAAACTTTTGACAAGAGCTTGAAAAAAATTAGTACCGCTTCAATTGATGAGCTGTGCAAAGTAAAAGGTCTTGGAACAGTTAAAGCAGTTACTATACTAGCTGCAATGGAACTTTCAAAAAGATATCTTTTGGAAGATAGAAAAGGAAAATTTCTAAATTCTCCAGAGCTTATATACGAGCATTGCCTTGACATGAAGCACTTTGAACAAGAAGTTGTTAGAGTTATATCTTTAAATTCAAAACTATACGAAATCTCCACCAAAGATATAACAATTGGCCTCACAGATACAAGTCTTGCACACCCAAGAGAAATATATCGTGAAGCAATTAAAAACTCTGCTAGCTATGTTGTGGTAGTACATAACCACCCTTCTGGTGATGTTAGACCAAGTAAAGAAGACAGAGAAGTTACTTTAAAAATTAAAAAGGCTGGAGAAATAATTGGAATTAAACTGCTTGATCATGTTATAATTGGCAATGGATTTTATAGCTTTAAACACAATAAACTATTGTGAGGTGTAAGTGCATGAACAATAACGATGACAAATTAAAGAATATATTAAAGCTAAAAGAAGAATTGGAAAAAGATTTAATAAAAAAAGGAAAAATAAAAAACAAGTCAGAACAAAAATCAAGAAAAGTTCAGGATCTAGAACAAATGAAGATCATAAAAGAAAAAATCATAAAAGAAGCAAATCTTGCCGCTGATAAAACTTTGTCAATATTTGATATTAATTCACAAGATTATGATTCTTCAGTAATGGACGTTATAAAAACATTAAGAAAATTTCTTATAAATGAAAATTCTCCTGAAAAAAGAACATTATTCTTAGCAATATTAAATATTCTAGAAGGTAATTTTGAAAAAAATAAAACCTTACTAGAAAATCAAACTGATGTTATTTTTAAGTATAACTATCTTCTCTCTAGAATGTATAACCGCGAAGATGTAATAAAAGAAATTATACAATTTGTTAAAAATTTTCCAGATTCAATATACCCATATCTCCTTCTACTAGAATATTATCTAATAGAAGGTAATTTTTCAAACTTTTCTAAAATATTATCTTTAATTTCAAAAATAGATGACTTTTTCAAAATTATTTATCAGGTTTATACAAATACTTTAGAAGATGTTGGAATCGTTAAAAATGCAGTATTACACAAAAAATTTACTGAACTTTTGTTATACATAATAAAGCAGAAAAGTTTGGAAACAGAAAATACGAAAAGCTATTGTCTAAATGTTAACTACAGTAAAAAAGAGGGAACAATTCCAAATCCAAAAGAGTATTGTATAAAAGCTAATTTTGCACAAGCTGCGTGGAGCATAGTTAATAATAGAAAATTTGACGAATCAAAACTCAAGATCTTTGAAAAAACTCCAGAATATAATCTTTTTTATGGTTTTTATTATTTAAATAACCATGAATTAGAAAACGCTAAAAAATATTTTGAAAAGTTTGAAAACCAAGTTGAAAATGTATCAGTCAAAATTATTGCAAAAACAATTTCATACATTGGTATGAGACAATTCTATCAAAATATAAAAAGCAACATTTTTAAGGAAGAAAGAGGAAAAATATTAGAAGTTATAAATAATTATCCTTTACATGACTTCATTGTTGAATATTTTGACCCTGAGATTGTTAGACTTCTTTTTGCAGAAAAACATTGTTGTATAGTCTATGGAGGAAATAAATGCTAAAACAAAAATTTATTATCTTTTTATTGCTCTTTTCAAGTATTTACTTTTCAGAATTTATTTTTTACTCTTCAAATAATTTTGAAAATAATTTTGAAAATAAATTTTCAATTAATATTATGTGCTCATTTTCTAATTGGAGTAATGGCTTTGTTGTTTTCCATGGAGATGGAAATGGTTATCCAACAAATCCAGCAGAAAACGTTTTTTATTTGTTTGATAATATAAAACCATTTTTAGAAATAAGTCTTTTCTACAATTTTCAAAATCTTGTATTGTACACAAATATTCCTTTTCAAAAAGAAATCATCTCAAAAGTAAAAGATCCTTCTACCAATTTTTTCTTGGTAGATGGAAAGCCTACTTTTGATATGAATGGCCCTGAAAATTTTCTACTAGGTTATATATCTGATAATATTTTCATTGGAATTGGAAGGTTCCCATTGCATTGGGGAGATTCAAAATATCCTATTTCAATATCAGATACAACTTTCCAAGACAATATCACTTTTTCAACTAAAAATAATTTTTTCAAATATACATACCACTTGATATCTTCCTATCCACTACTATCATCATATGAACAAGAAGTTCAAAGAAAATATTTTGAAAAACATACTCCATCAACAAATTTCTTTGAACCTGTAAAAACTATCGCCGCTCACAGATTCGACTTTTTCATAGACAATTTTAGAATTGGAATCGGTGAAATAAATGTAGTTGGTGGAAAAATTCCTGACATAATTGACATAAATCCTTTAATGTTTTTCCATAATACTTACGGTGAAGGCTATTCAAACGTATTATCTTCAATTGATTTTAATGTAAAAGTTAGTAATATTTCAATTTACGGTGAATTTTGTCTTGATGATATTAATGGCCCAACCGAAGTTGGAAAAAATTATAAATCAGATGCATACGGATACAATTTTGGAATGTCTCTAGACTATAAGTCATTTAATGTATGGATTGAGTATGACTTTACAACTGAATGGATGTACATAACAAATTATTTGCCATATTTAAGGGTTAATGTTAGACACTTTTACATAGATAATAATTCTTCCCCATCAAGAAGTTTGATGGACTATCCTCTTGGCTTTAGATATGGACCTGATGCTACTATGATTAGTCTGGGCTTTTCTTTTTCAAAGAACGATTTTAAAATTTCAACAGAATACAATTTTCTAGTAAAGGGTATGGTAATAGATGATAGTAGTGGAAAAATTAGGTGGAAATGGTTTTGGGATAGCTGGAGTGGAAATGTTAACCCCACACCAGAATCTTCTGTAATAAATACTTTTGATCAAGTTTATAACATTTTTAGCATTGAATTTAGTTATAAATTTTTATCATTTAAAAGTTTATTTATAGATAAAAACTATTTTATTTCTTTACAAGTCAATTTTTAACAAAAGGAGGAATTAGATGCTTTTTACTGTTTCTTTTTACATATTAAACATACTAATAAGTCTTATAATTGTTCTTTTTGGAAAATACAAAAACGAAAAAAGAACAAACTATTTGCACGAAAATAGAGATCCTGAGTATAATCCACTTGTTACAGTAATAATCCCTACATATAACGAAGAAGATGTAATTGAAAATACAATAAAAACAGTTGAAAAAAGTAGCTACAAGAACATCGAAATAATAGTTGTAGATGATAACTCAAAAGACAATACATTTAAAATTGCAAAAAGTCTTGAAAAAATTTATCCAAACCTTAAAGTTATTCAAAAAAAAGGAAAAAAAGGAAAACCTCAATCAATAAATGAAGCTATGGAATTTGCAAAAGGTGAAATAATTCTTTTAATAGATGCCGATGCAAGAATTCCGGAAAACTATATTTCATCGCATATATTTTGTTTTTCAAATAACAACGTAAATATGATTTTCACAAATTTTGAACCTTACAATTTCAAATTTAAACCAGTGTATATAATTCAAGAATTATACTTTAACTTTGTAAAAGCAATATTTTATTCAAACATATTTGTTAAGATGATATTCATGGGAAATGGAGTGTTTTTTAGAAGAACTCTCTTAGAAAAAATACTTCCAATAGATCCTGACACTCTTGTAGATGATTTTAGTATGGCAACAAAACTTTCTAAAATGAAAGTAAAAGAATATTATTCAACATATCCTTTTATAAAAATTCAATATGCAACTAACTTTAAAGATCTATGGAACCAACATAAAAGATGGTATGTTGGTGGATTCAGAGAAATGTTCAAAAGATTAAAAGAAGGAAATATTGCATTTCTATTCTACTATCTTCTTGTAGGTTTAATTGTTTTCTTACCAATCATCTCTATAGTATTAGACATTTTATTTAAAATAGGTATGTTAAAAATCACTGCTGGCTTTATTATTGCTGTTTACATACTCATGTGGGTTAGCTCACTTGATAGCCGACAATTTGGGATATTTTCTTTTCCTTATTCTTTTTTATTTGTCCCACTATTAATAGTATTTGAGTATTTAGTTCTTTTATTAAGCTACATTATCGGACCTTTTAGTAAAGCTGTTGAATGGTACAAAGTAAAAAGAGTTAAAGGATAAAGGTGGTATAATGAAAATTTCGATAATCGTACCAGTTTTAAACGAAGAAAAAATTTTGGAAAATACCTTAAAAAGTATTATAAATCAATCCTACAAAAATTTCGAATTAATAGTTGTCGACAATGGAAGTACTGATAGATCAGTTGAAATAGCATCCAAGTACACTAATAATGTTTTGTTTGAATCAAAAAAGGGATCAATTCATGCAATGTCTAAAGGATTTAAAAATGCAACAGGTGATATACTTGTAACCTGCGATGCAGATAGTATATATCCTGAAAACTATTTAGAAAAAATAGTAAAATCCTTTATGAGAGACAGTAAAGTTTGCGCTGTCTATGGTCCATTTTCGTTAATTGAAGAAAACAAGTTCAAAAATTTCTTTACTATATTAACCTACATATTATTAGATTTTCTATCAAGATTATTTACAAAAACCTACATAGTTGGTGCGGCAAATTTTGCAATAAAGAAAGAAGCATATGAAAAAGTTGGAGGCTATGATACTAAAAGTAATCTTGCTTCCCAAGATTTTAGGCTTGCAAAAAAGCTTTCTAAGGTTGGAAAAGTAAAATTTGTTCCATCACTAATAGTTAAAACTTCAAATAGGCGGTTAAAGGAAGAAGGATTCTTTAAATCAATGAAAAAAGCATTTAAATTTTGGGCAGATGTTGCTTTTAATCTAAATAAAATAAAATATGATAACTACTATAGTAAGGAATATTACAAAAAGAAAGGAGTAAAAAATGACAAATAAAGATAAAAAAATGATTACATTTGGAATTATCCTTTCAATAATAATCTCTGGAATAGTAATATTTTTCTATAGTTTTTCGCTTAACAAAAACATCTTATTGAGTATTTTTTCAAAGCTATCATTTGAAAAAATACTTTTCTCAGCTATACTTATGATCTTAAGTTTTGTTTTTGATGGAATAAAACATTATATTGTTTTTAAAAGTCTAAATCAAAAAATTTCACTAATTTCGTCTATAAACTCTTGTTTTGTAACAGGATATTTTTCTGCTGTTACTCCTTTTTCTGTTGGCGGTCAGCCATTTCAAATTTATTATCTAAATAAAAAGGGAATTAAATCAACATATGCTACACAAGTAGTATTTTTAAGGCTTTTCGAGATGATCTTACTAATGTTTCTCGTTGATCTTACCTATATATTCATTTTGAAAAATAACGTTATTGGAATTTCAAGAAGTATTATAACTTTAGGTTTAATTCTAACATTGCTTTCTTCAACTGTTATTTTATTTAGCATATTATTTCCGAAAATATTTATAAAAATTCTGGAAGTTTTCAAAAAATCTAAGTTTTTAAACAAATTTATAAAATTTGAAAAATTAGAAAATTGGTTTATAGAATTAGATGAAACTATAAGATACATTCTTAAAAATCATAAATTACTTATTGCAATAGATTTTGTCATGATGTTTGCATTACTAATTTTTCAAAGTTATGTTTTTTACTATTCTATAAACATATTCACAGAGCTCAACATTCCATTTCTACACTTTTTTTCAATTGTAAATATAATAAACGCTGTAGCATTTTTAGTTCCAACCCCTGGTGCAAGTGGAAGCTTTGAAATAATTTACTCTCATGTTCTTTCCTCATTCTCAAAAAAGCCATCATTAATTGTCAATGGTGTTTTATATTTTAGATTTCTCTCATATTACCTTGTAATACTCATTGGAACATTGGTCCTCATTAAATTTGTAAAAATAAAAGAAAACAATTAACCTATCCTTTCTTATCAATACTACTCAAATAAATAAAAATACTAACAAACCACGAAACAAGCAAGCCTATTGAAACAAGCTCTCCAAATTCCTTTAAAAGTTCTCCTTGCGCTAAAATAAAACTTCCAAATGCAATTATTGTAGTCAAAACAGAAATAGTTACAGCCTTTTCTGTCTTCATAATACTATCTCTTCCATGAAGTATGCTGTGTGATAAATGAACCATACTATCTACACCAATTCCAAGAAAAATTGGAATTATTAAAAGATTCAAAAACGTCAAATCTATTTTTAAAGCCACATAACCTATACCAATAGTAGCTAATATTGAAAGAACAACATAGAAAGTCACTTTCAAAGACTTTAAAAAGCTTCTTAAATCAATCAAAAGCGTAATTATTATCGCTAAAAACACAAAATATACAGCTTTACTTGTTGAATTAACCAAATAAACCATTACTTTGTAAAATAATGCTGGATAGCCAAATACCTTTTTTCCTTTAAGTTCTTCATCAAAAATCTTTTTTAAGTTGTTATCTCTCCACAATGAAACTTTTTCTTTAGCATAAAGCAAATAATATCTAGTATTATTTGTATCGTAGAAAAATAATGCCGGAATATCTTTTTCTATACTTGAAATAACATCATCGTATGTTTTAGCTGTTCTTAGCAAACTCAAAGTTTCTAAGAGACTATTATACAAACCATACTTTTTAAATACTACATCTAATATAGGCTCATTTATAACCTTGTAAACAGTCTCATAAAAACTCGGCCTTATTTCTTCCAGTTTTTCAGGCTCTTCAACAAACGAAAGTAATGAAAAAGTATTTGAAAAATACTTAGAATTTTCTATCTCATTTTTAATTTCTTTCAACTCATCTATACTCTTTGCAGCAATTACAATTTGTCCAACACCAAATTCTCCAAACTTTTCTTCTGCAATTTCAAGAGCTTTAACAGCTTCAGAATTTTCTGGTACAAGTCCTGGTGGAGTATAGGAAAAATTTTTTACAGCAAGGTATGAAAATGCTGAAAAAATAATAACTGCAAACCACACAAGTACTTTTATAGGTTTTATTCTTCTAAGTAACTCTAAAAAACTTGAAAAGTATTCTTTTTTAGGAATATTTATACTTTGTTTAAACCTTGAATAAAAAGCAGGAACTAGAAAGTTCATATAAATAAAAAATATCATTACACCTATTCCAGAAGATATTCCCATTTCCTGTAAAGGCTTTGAAGGACTGAGAGCAAGTGCTAATAAAGCAATAGAAGTAGTTATTGCAGAGACAAATGAAGGAGTAAAATTTTCCTTGAAAGCTTCAACAATGCTTTCATTTGTCTTTCCATATATTCTCAAATTCTCATGTATTTTTGCAGTTATATGAATACCATAATCAATTCCAAGTCCAAGAAGCATTGCGTTTACAAAAGAAGTAATAATATTAATTTGCTTAAAAAGTAATACTATAATTCCAAGACTTGTACCCATGGCAAGTATCATCGAATAAAACATGAATAACATAGTCTTAGAACTACCGTATGAAATTAATAATAGAAGCGATATACCAACAAGCGAAACAATTGTTGTAATTTGAAAGTCTTTTGTTACTTGCTTATTCCCTATAAAATTATTCATTGCAGAACCACTAAATAGAATATTTGCTTCAAACTCTTTTGACAATTTACTAGCTATATTTTTTAAATCTGGAATTGCTTTGTTTAGAAAATCAATATCCGTTACGGGCTTGCTCATGGAAAAATTCATTAATATTACATTTCCATCATTCGATATTAAATAGTATTTTTTTATACCACTTCTTGACAAAAAACTATTAGCATATTCCGACACCGTAGAAATAGCTATTCCCAAGTTTCTCCAAAATCTAAAATCTATAGCAGACCTTGGTTCAACATTTATGACTGCATTATAGTAATTTAAAACATTAGTCAAACTATTTTCATCAATAGTGAAAATTCCATATTTTAGCATCGTTTCAGGATCGTCAAATGCTTCTGCCTTTGATATATACGGTGTTTCTTCAAATGCATCCTTTAATTTTTCAACAAACTCATTTACATTGATCTTTTTATTTTCCAATTCAATAACTAAAAGCAAGGTATTTGAAACAACTTTTTCATTTGTAAATTTAACCATATCTTTAAACTCCGGTATTTTTTCTGGAGCAAGCTCAGTAAGTTCCGCATTAACTTTTAAATTCAATAAGCTATATATCCCAAATAATAGACCAATTAGTGATAGTATAAGAATAAAAAGAGAGGACTTCTTTAATAAAAACTTTGCAAATCTTTCAATCAATTATTTCACCCCCAAAATAAAGAGCGAAAATGAAAAAAGTCTTAATAAGGTTATATATTTTCTTGAATCATATTCAAGATTATAATAGTTTGAAAACAAAAAGGGAATAAAATACGAAAACCTTGAATCAATCAAAATATGAAAATAAATTCCTATTGTAAAAAACAAATAGCATAATAGTGGAGTAAATGAATAAATCCACAATCTTGAAATTTCAGAAAATAAAAATTGCTTACCTTTTATAGATGAAAACAAACTTAAAACTAAAAAGTAAAAAATAAAAAATTTTACTACAAAGGGTGATAAAGTAAAATAATTTACACGCAATATAAACGACGAAAAAACATACACAATCAAAAACTCCAAAAAGACTATTAACTTATACTTTTCATTCTTCATGAATTTTCACTCCATACTTTTTTAATAACTCAATGGAAATAGGATTTAAATCTTCTGGATCTAAAAACATCTTCTTGCCTTTTAAAGAGTAAAACAATATTTTTCCAAATTTTTCATCGCTTTTTGCAACTTCCACAATCGGTATGTAATAAAAAATGATATCTTTAAACCTCAAGACTTCAATTTCAGAAGTTCCCCACCAATATTTCTTAGATATTGTTTTCTCAAAATAGTCTACATTAAAAACCTTTAAAAAATACTTAACTTCATCAAGTTTTTGTATACTTTCAACTAAGAAAGGACTTTTACCATATATTTTTGTTTCAGACAAAATCTTCTGCAAAATAAGCTGTTTTTTTAAATTAGAAAAAAATTTGCTATAAGGATTAGTAAAATAAAAATAAGGTGGAGATTGTATCTCTACAATCTCCATATTTTTCTGATATACAAATGCAATAGTTAAAATCAAAGCCAAATTTATTAAAGTAATTAAAAACGCAACAAATGCTATTTTCATCTTTTTTCAATAAAGTACTGAATTGCTCTTTTTATATAAGGATCATCTAAATTTACATCAGTAATTTCTTTTGTATAGTCCACCACTTCTTCTTCATGTGCAACATTATCTGTTGCTTCTTGTGTTACATAAATGTTTGGCTCAATACCAACCCTGTGAATATCATTCCCACTTGGAGTTTTATAATGTGCAATTGTAATAAACAATACTCCACCATTACTTAGTGGAAAACCCTGTTGAACTGAACCCTTTCCAAATGTCTTTTGACCTATAACTACCGCTCTATTATTTTCTTTTAATGCTCCCGTAACAATTTCCGAAGCTGAAGCTGAACCACCATTAACAAGAACAGCTACTGGAACCTTTGGAAAGTCATTTCCTTTACTTACGTAGCGCTCTATACTTCCAACTCTTGGTTCTACTGTAACCACCAATTTCCCAGCATCTAAAAACATACTTGCAACATCAATAGCACTATCTAAATAACCTCCAGGATTATCCCTTAAATCAAATATTAACGCTACAACACCTTTTTCATAAATTTTGTTTAATGCTTCTTCAAGTTTCTTAGAAGATGGTTGATTAAACTGTGTTAGTCTTACATAACCTATCCTTCCTATTTGAGTTTCCACAAAACCGTATTTTACAGGAGTAATCTTTATTATTTCTCTTGTGATTTCAAATTCCAAAACTTCTTCTCCTCGCAAAATTGTAAGCTTAACCTTTGTTCCAGGTTCTCCTCTCATCCTATTAACAGCTTCAATATAACTCATTTCTTGAACCGAACTTCCATCAACACTAATTATTAAATCTCCAGCTTTTAAACCAGCTCTCCAGGCAGGTGTACCATACATAGGACTTATTATCTTTATTGCCTTGCTATCTGCATCGTATGTAACTTCAATTCCAAGCCCACCATATTCACCTTTATTTTCAATCTCTTTTTCTTCATATACATCTTTGTTGTAATAATAGCTAAAATCATCACCTAATCCTTTAACAAGACCATCTATACCATAATCAATTACTTTATTAATATCTGCTTTATCAATTTCATAATAGTAATTTAATATATAATAAAGGGTTTCTGCAAGTGGTGTCAGATTATCCTGAAAATTTTTATCCGTTGTAGCACCCGATAAAACAATAGTACCAACCAAAATAGATATAATAACAGCAGTTATAATTATAAAATTCTTCTTTTTCATTTAATACACCTCCTACTTTTTAAGAACCTTAGTGGCAAACACCAAATACGTTGTATGAGCCACCATTCTATCGAAAGGTCTCAACCTTTCAGGATTTGGCTTATATCTTCTCATAAGATTTTCCCAAACTTCTACATCTATAAAAGGATATTCATATAGTTTTTCCAAAACCTCTTGAACTTGATTTGTAGTAGGGCAGATTATTCCCATCTTTCCTCCACCTTTTAATGCTTGCCAACATTGCTCAATATAATTGTGCGGATCAGGAACATCCAACATTAAAGCGTCAACATTTACTTCATCAAAACCTCCTGAAATATCCCTTAATTTTAGCTCAACATTGTCTATTAATCCCCAATATTCTAAATTCTTCTTAGCTAAGTTGTAAAAATCTTCTCTTCTTTCATATCCATATACTTTCCCATCTTTTCCAACAATTCTTGCAAAAGCCCCACACATCGCTCCACTACCAACACCTGTATCAATAACTCTATCGCCAGGTTTAATATCAAGTTTAAACAAAATATATGATGCATCTTTAGGGTATATAATTTGAGTTCTTCTTTTCATATTAAAAATAAGATCAATATAAGTTGGCTTTAAAATATAAAAGACCCTATTATTTTTTCCAAAGACAATTGTATCTCCATATTCCTTTCCTATAAGCTCATCCATATCAACATGTCCAAGATGTGTCCCTTTCTTTTTACCAGCCTCAACTGTGATAATAATCTTACTTCCATCATCTCCATACAGTAAAACCTTATCTCCTTCTTTAATCAATATATATTCCTCCCTAAAATTCTATTTTATAACCAATCTCTAAAGGGATTGTCCCAATTTTTTCATTTTCAATATAATATACAGCATATGAAAAGCCCACAAAAAAGTTTTTAAAATAATACCTTACTCCAGCCAAAACTGAATAGCCAATAGAATTAAGTTTAAAATCACTAGAAAACACTGCCCCACCTTTTCCATAAGTTGTAAAAATACCAAACGATGTCTTAATATTATATTTTCCAAAACTTTGTAATACAAAATTATTTGTTCCTATATAACCAAGAGATATCCCAAATTCTGTATCATTATTTACAGTTAGTGGAAAATCTAAAAAGACACTATAAAAACTGCTAGTATTTGAAGAATCTATTGTAACATTCCATCCAGCATATGGTTCAAAATCAAAAGAAAAAGCTAAAGATGCAAGTATAACTAACAAGAAAAAGTATAACTTTTTCATAAAATCATCCCCCTATTTCATTCTTTAACTGCTGAATTTTTTCTGTATCAATGTAAATCCTTTCAAATGTACTATCTCCAACTGTTATACTCAAAGGACGCTTGGTTAGTGTTGGAATATCTTTAAATCTTACACTGAAATTGCCAAGGGAATAAATTAACTTAGCGATTGAAGGAGCATTTAAAGTAGTTTCAGGCCTTAATTCTTTTAAAATCGAATTCAATTTAAAGAAATCAAATATTTTTAATCCTCTCTCACTCAATACATTAAATAATTCATCAAAACTACTTGCATTTACATTGAGCTTTTTTGCAGCACTTGCAATCTTTCCAGTGTCAACTACTACATAATATTTATAATTGGAATCTACATTGAACATTTCACCAAGTATTTTTAAAGCAAGTATTGGACTTGAAAAATTAATTTCCTGTTTTTTTTCTGGATCAAATGTGTGATTTTTTATCTTTAAAATATTGACTGTTCTTTTTGAACCATTAACAACAACATAAAAACCTTCCTCATTGGATTTGTCAATGAACAAATATTGACTTACATAAGAAAGATTAAATTCCTCATTATTTTTAACGGAATAAATTTTCCAAAAAAATGCTCCTATAATCCCTGCTATTATAACTAAAGTAAGCACTATCCAAATCCATCCGGTATTTCTTCTCCTTCTTCTCATATTGAACCTCCCTTTCTCTTCCTTATCAATTCATTCCAGGATTCTATGCTTTCTTTTAAAATAAATAAATTCCTCTCAATAGCATAAATTAACTTGTTCCTAAGAACCTCAAAATATCCCATTTCAATATCTTTAAATGCTATTTCTCTTAATTTATTAACATTTGGATAGTTTCTTGTCTCTTCCAATGAATCAGCTAAAAATAAAAGCTTTCCATATATTCCAAAATTCTTATAACCAGATGTATGATATCTAACGGCATCTAAAAGCTCTTCATCATCAACATTAAATCTAAATCTTAAAAACTCAGCAGCAAGTTTGCCATGAAGCAATATTGGATGTAATTTTTCTTCATCAGTTAAAGATAAATTATACCCTCTTGCAAGTTTTAAAAGTTTTCTTTGATTGATATCTCTAAAAATGTCATGTGCATATCCAATAAATTCTGCAATATTTTCATCTAACCCATGAACTCTTGCAAGAGTTTTTGCAAACTTTGCAGTTCCTTCAACATGTAAAAGCCTATCTTTGCTAACAAGCAAATTTACTACATTCTTTATTTCATCTATATCTACTATCAATCATACACCTCCTTGTAGACATTTTCAACTGTATAATACCTTTCAATATACTCAACAATACTTTCAATACTTTTATATGCATGAGATTTATTTATACTTACCAAAGAAATACCCAACGTAATAAAATCTTTTGAATCCTGGTCGGCAATTTCTACAACAGAAATATTAAAATTACTTCTTAAATCATTTATTAGTCTTTTAACAATTGATCTTTTCTCTTTTAAAGATTTAATACCAAATATTCGTAAAGTAATCTCCAAATAACTAGCAGACATCTTATAACTCCTCAATTGTAAAGTTATCATTCGTATATATACATATTTCACTTGCTATTTTAATTGCTTCAAGTGCTATCTCTTTTGCACTTAAATCTGTATGCCTTAAAAGCGCCTTTCCTGCTGCAATTGCATATGGAGAACCTGAACCAATTGAAGCAATATCATCTTCTGGTTGAATAACTTCACCTGTTCCTGAAACTATAAAAGTGTATTTTTTATCTGCTACAAGAAGCATTGCCTCCAACCTTCTTAAGACTCTATCAGTTCTCCAATCTTTTGCGAGCTCTACAGCTGCTTTTAATAAATTTCCTCCCCATTCCCTGTATTTTGCTTCAAATCTATCAAAAAGCGCCATTGCATCCGCAACAGAACCGGCAAAACCTGCAAGAACATTACCATCTCCCATCTTTCTAACTTTTTTAGCATTTCCCTTTAAAATAGTATTACCATATGTAACTTGTCCATCTGAAATCATAACAACCGAATCATTCCTTCTAACACACACCACAGTAGTCGAACGCCATTTCACAATTCCACCTCCACACTTGCCTTTTTTAACCTATTCATGACTGATAATAATATTCCTTTTTCTTCAAAAGCCTCTATAAAAGCAACATTGAAATTAGACCTATCAAATTCTCTCAGCACTTTAAACAAATTTTGAGCAATTGAATAAGGTTCTGATAATTTTCCAAGGATCATTATACGATCATCAGGATAAAATTTTTTATGTTCTTCAGGACATATAAAAACACCATTTTCACTTAATGCTTTCTTTATAACTTTCTCTCTTTGAACTTTATTGAACCTATACACTGGTTTTTCTGGCGCATAATGCCTATATTTCATACCAGGAGCTTTTGGATTTTCAACAGAACTTGCATCAATTACAAACTGTGGGATTTCAACTTTTCCAAAAATCGATTCAAGTTGCTCTATTGTTATAGGTCCAGGTCTTAATACGATAGGAATTTCAGATGTTAGATCAATAATTGTAGACTCAAGCCCAAATTCTGAATTTCCAGCATCAATAACAAAATCAATTTTCCCGAAAAGATCTTCAATAACTGCTTGAGAATCCGTAGGACTTGGTTTTCCTGATAAATTTGCACTAGGTGCAGCTATGGGGCCAGCACATTTACATAATTTTCTTGCAACAGGATGTGCAGGAATTCGAACTCCAACTGTTTTAAGCCCAGCCGTAACATTTTTTGGCAAGTTTATTTTTTGTTTCAATACAAATGTAACAGGCCCAGGTGTTAACTTATTTATCGCTTCAAAATATTTTTCAGCTACTTCTGCAATCTCTAAAAGTTTTTCAAATCTATCTACGTGAACTATTAATGGATTATCCTTTGCCCTACCTTTAACTTTAAAAATGTTGTCAACTGCTTTTTCTTCAAACGCACTTGCACCTAGACCATAAACCGTTTCTGTAGGAAACGCAACAAGTCCACCACTTTTTATCACATTACATACTTCTATTAAATCTTTTTCATTAAAATCTAATGGATCAATCTTCAATATCTTTGTTTTCACTGTATCTCCTCCAAAGATAATCAAAAACCTTCAAATAGCTGTTTAAAAACTGATTTGAAATATATGCCATTTCAAAATTTTTTGTTAGACCATTTACGGTGATATTAACCGAACCTAAAAAAACTGAATTATCCACTATCACAAATTTATGATGCAACATTTTATCTCTTACAATAACAATATTTCTAATAGGATATTTCTTTAAAATTGAGTTATTAAACCATTTGTCAGTAATTATTTTTATTTCAACTCCACGTGATTCTTTGTATTTTAAAAGAGCAAAGACTTTCTGATTGGTAAGCGCGTACACACATACATAGATTCTTTTCTTAGCACTTTGAATGAACTCTAAAAGTTTTGATTCTACATCATCATAACCCACAACAAAAAAATTTTTACATCCAGATACTTTGCCTTCATTCCATAAATTTAAAAATAAATTCTTAAAATCTTCTACCTTATCTTTCTCAAATACAACTATATCGTTGTATCCTTCAAAAAGCCCGCTATCTGTAAAATTTGCTGAGCCAAAAATTACGCCATTGTCATTCACCATGAATTTTGCGTGATGAAGAGATTTTTCATAATCTTTTAAAACCTTACATTTTAAATCCTTGTTTGAAACTTCTAATATAACCCTAACATCCAATCCTTTTTCACTTAATCTATTTATTGCTTCAACTACATAATAATTATCCAAACTGTAGGAAGAAACATAAAGAAAATTGTTAGAATTATTTATAAAATCAATTACAATATCCGTTAAATCAACAAATTCTGTAAAATAAATATTAGCTGAAAATGCTACTAAAGAAAGGAAAATAATTAAAACGCTACTTATTTTCATCTTCTCCAACCTTTAATAATGCTAAAAATGCTTCCTGAGGTATCGAAACATTTCCAATCTCACGCAATTTTTTCTTTCCCTCTTTTTGTTTCTGTAGTAATTTCATTTTTCTTGTAACATCTCCTCCATAACATTTTGCAAGAACATCCTTTCTTAAAGCTTTAATTGTAGAACGTGCTATAATTCTACCTCCAGCTTTTGCCTGAATTGGAATTTCAAATTGATGCTGTGGAATTAGTTCTGCTAATTTATCAACTAACTTTCTTGCCATTGAATACGCTTTATCTTTGTGAGCGATTATAGAAAGAGCCTCAACTGGTTCTTTATTTACCAATATACTAACCTTAACCAGATCACTTTTCCTATAACCTATAAACTCATAATCCATAGATGCATATCCTCTACTCAACGCTTTCATTTTATCAAAGAAATCAAATATTATTTCAGCAAGAGGCACTTCAAAATTCAAAACAACTCTTTCAAAACCAGCATTTTCAGTACTTATCATTGTTCCGCGCTTTTCATTTTGAACAAGATTCATCAATCTTCCAAGATATTCAGGTGGCGTTATAATCGAAAGTTTTACGTAAGGTTCATATACTTCTTGTATAGTTGATTCATCTGGGAATTTTGCAGGATCATTTACTATCAATTCTTCACCATTCTTCAATAAAACCTTATACTCAACATTTGGAGCTGTTAATATAACGGTCATTTCAAACTCTCTTTCAAGTCTTTCTTTAACAACATCCATATGCAACAAACCTAAAAAACCACACCTAAAACCAAATCCAAGAGCTGGTGAATGATCCGGGTAAAAGACAAGAGCCGAATCATTTAATTTTAATTTTTCTAGGGCCTTTCTAAGTTCTTCGTAATATTCTGGGACTCCAGGAAACATCCCAGCAAAAACCATAGGTTTAACCTCTTTATAACCTTCAAGTGGTTCTTCAACTGGATCGATTGCATTGGTAATTGTATCACCAATTCTTGCAAGCGAAACTTCTTTTATACCTGCAATTATATACCCTATATCCCCAGCTTTTAGTTCATCTACAGGGGTCATATCAGGAGTAAATACACCAGTCTCGATAACTTCATAACTTTGACCGTTTGAAAACGTCATTATTTTATCCCCAATTGAAACTTTACCATCAAATACTCTAATATAAACTATTACCCCTCTGTATTTATCGTATTTGGCATCAAATATTAATGCTTTCAATTTTCCGTCCTCATCACCACTTGGTGCGGGAACCTTTTCAATAATCTCTTCTAGTAGCTCTTCAACACCTATTCCTTCTTTTGCACTAATTTTCAAAATTTCAGAACTTGGTATACCTATTAAATCCTCAATTTCAAGTTCTGTTTCAGCAACATTGGCATTTGGAAGATCTATTTTGTTAATGGCTGGAATTATCTCCAAGTTATGCTCCAATGCTTTGTAGGTATTAGCAACAGTTTGGGCTTGAACACCTTGTGATGCATCAACTAGTAATATTGCACCTTCAACTGCTGCAAGACTCCTATCAACTTCATACGAAAAATCTACGTGGCCAGGGGTATCAACTATATTTATTTCATACTCTTTTCCATCTTTCTTGGATTTGTAAAAAACTCTTAAGGGGTGAGACTTTATAGTGATTCCCCTTTCTCTTTCAATATCCATACTATCTAAAAACTGCTCTCTCATTTTTCTTTTCTCAATTGCACCCGTTATTTCTAAAATTCTATCCGTTAATGTTGTTTTTCCATGATCTATATGTGCAATAATACTTATATTTCTTACATTCCTCAAGATTTTCCCTCCTTTAATTGAAACACCAGTTGCTTAAAATATTCTCCTCGCTCCTCAAAATTTTTAAATGCATCAAAACTTGCACCTCCTGGACTTAACATAATTACATCGCCAGGATTTGCTATTCTAAATAATTGATTTACAGCTTCATTTATACTTGAACATTCCATAAAATTAATCCCATCCAAATATGGCTTAACATCTTTTGCGATTGGACCAACCAAAGCCACAGTTTTTACAGAATTTTTCAGAACTTTTCGTAATAAAGTATAATCTTCGTTCTTCCCAATTCCAGCCATTATAAGATGCAGCTTTCCATCAAAATTTTCAACTGCCCTTATTACTGCAGCAGCATTAGTTGCCTTTGAGTCATTAAAAAATTTAACTCCATTTATTTCAGTAACATATTCCATTCTGTGTGGTAACTTTTCAAAATCTTCCAAAAAATCTATATTAAATTCAAATCCTGCAACTTCAACAATAGTCTTTGCAGCCGCTACATTTTCAATAGTTTGTTTATACCTTAAATGCTCTGGAAGTTGATGTATTTCAAAATCATATTTAAATGGAACTTTCTTTGCTTTAACTTTACCAAGATTCTTAACTATATATTCATCATTAGGGTTATAAACAAAAAAATCATTCTCATCTTGGGAAAGTGTTATTTTAAATTTCGAATTTATATAGTGACTCATTTCCGGGTGCCAATTCAAATGATTAGGATAAATGTTTAAAATCGAAGATATATTAGGTTTGAATTTATCGGACCAAAATAGTTGAAAACTACTCACTTCTAAGACCAAATAATCAGCTCTTAAATCATCATTCAACAACTTTGCTATAGGAATTCCTATATTTCCAGCAAGCAATGTTCTTTTATACTTGTTTAATACATGCTGAATCATAGATACAGTAGTACTCTTTCCCACTGAACCAGTTACTGCAATAACATAAGGAAACCAATTTATCTTTTCAAATTCTTTTAAACAAAAAGAAATTTCCGTATCTATCTTTATATTATTTTCCTTTGCCTTTTTGATTATATCATTCTCAAAATGTATTCCAGGACTAACAAGGATAACATCCGAATCTAATACTTTTTCAGTATGACCATTTTCTTCAAAATCCACACCAAAAGAATTCAAAAACTCTTTATCAACTTCACTTAATTTTTTCCCTTCACTTACAAAAACTCTTTCTCCTTTTTTTAAAAGATATTTCAAAATTTCCTTATTACTAATTCCAAAACCAAGTAGTGTATATTTCAAAATCAATCACCTCTATCTTATTTTAGCATATTCAAAAAATTTTTCATTTCATTTATACATATTTCATGAAGTTTCTCTCTCTTTTCATTTTTCTTCATCTTAACGTTTATTAAACCAAAATTTGCATACATAGGTTTTAATTCATCAGCTTTTGTAATATAATTAATTAATGCACCCATCATGGTCTTAGGAGGTAATTTTACAGGTTCCTTCCCACTTAAAATTCTAGATATATTTAAACCAACATATATACCACAAGCTGCAGATTCTAAATATCCTTCAACACCTGTGATTTGACCTGCAAAGAATATATTTTTATATTTCTTATGTCTTAAAAATTCGTCTAAAACTCTTGGAGTATCAATATACGTATTTCTATGCATAACACCGTATCTTAAAATCTCTGCATTTTCAAGCCCAGGAATGAGCCTAATTATTCTTTTTTGTTCAGACCATTTCAAACGCGTTTGAAATCCAACAATATTATACATATTCCCTTCTTCATCTTCTTTCCTTAATTGTATAACTGCATAAGGAATTTCTCCCGTGTGTGGATTTACTAATCCAACCGGGCGTAGTGGTCCAAATAACAAAGATTTTTCGCCACTTTTTGCTATCTCTTCAATTGGTTGGCATCTTTCAAAAAGAAGCTTTCTATCAAAGTCTTTCATTTCAATCATTTCAGCATTAACTAATTCACGATAAAATCTTTCATATTCTTCTTTTGTCATAGGGCAATTAATATAATCTCCTGTTCCAACACCATATCTATCGCCTACAAAACATTTATTAAAGTCAATACTATCTCTTGAAATTATTGGTGCAACTGCATCAAAAAAGTTTAAAAATCCACCTGTTAACTTAGAAAGCCATTGCGCAAATTTTCCATCTGTAGTAGGCCCAGTTGCAACTACCCAAATTTCATTCGTATCTAGATCTATTTTTTCAACTTCTTTTCTTACTATCTCAATATTTTCAAAACTTTCTAAGACTTTTGTAATACATTGTGAAAATTTTTCTCTATCAACAGCTAATGCTTTTCCAGCAGGAACTCTTGTTTTGTATGCACAATTCAAAACTAGTGAATCAAGAAGTTTCATCTCTTCTTTCAATATCCCCTCAGCATTTTTTAAACTTTCGGACTTTAAAGAATTGCTACATACAAGTTCCCCAAAAGTCTCCATTTTATGTACTGGTGAGAACTTCACAGGTTTTTGCTCAAAAATTCTAACTTTAAATCCTTCCCTCAATAATTTATATGCAACTTCAACACCAGCAAGTCCAGCCCCAACAATATTAACTCTCAAACTTGTCACCCTCTTTTACAAGCCCTCCATTTTTCGCATCAAGAAAAGTTATAGGCTTTTTACCTGGAAACTGAATATATTTAATCCCTACAATTCCACCCTTTGCACTAATAAATCCACCTTCATTATTTATCTTTAGCACCTTTCCATATTCTTTTATATTTTCATCTGCTTCAACATAAAAGACTTGGAAAAGTTTTACTATCTTTCCCTTCAAAACCGACCTAACACCAGGAATAGGATCATATGCTCTGATTTTATTTTTTACAGTCATATAATCAGCAGAAAAATCTAATTCCAAATCTTCTTTTGAAATTTTTGGCGCATAAGTTGGCTCACCTTCTTGTGGATAAAGATTAGGAGGATAATTATTTAAAAACTCCAACAATGCCTCTTTTCCAAGACTTAAAAGTTTTTCATACAAGCTACCAAATGTTTCAAATTCACCAACACTTATTTCTTTCTTCAAAGCAATAGGTCCATCATCCATCCCTTCACCAATTTTAAAAATAGTAATTCCTGTTACACTTTCACCATTTTCTAACGCCCTTTGAATTGGTGCGGCACCTCGGTATTTTGGAAGAAGCGAAGCATGTATATTATAAAAAGGAATTGCATTTAAAAATGGAGGTTTTAAAAGTTTTCCATAAGCAACTACAATTCCTAGATCTGGCTTATATCTTTCAATAATCGAAAGTCCCTCACTTGTAAGTTTTGTTGGTTGAAAGACAGGAATATTATATTTTTGTGCAACCTCTTTTACTGGAGTAGGTTGAACCTTTTTACCCCTCCCCTTTGGTTTATCAGGTTGCGAAATAACTGCTACAACATCAAAATTATTTTTTATTAAAAACTCAAGATGTTCACTTGCAAAAGAAGGGGTTCCTAAAAATAGTATTCTCATAGCTTACCTCCTTCAATAAAAAAGGATGCTATTTGCATCCTTTATATTTTTCAAAAAGTTTTAAGAAATCATCGTTTGAAAGCTGTTGTGGACGCAATTTTAGATCAAATTCCGAAAAACAGTCCAAATTTTTGACAAAACCTTTCAAATTATTCAAAAGAGTTTTTCGCTTTTTTTCAAAACATTTTGATACAAAAGTCCAAAACTCTTCTATATTATATTTTTCATAAATATTTTCCTTACGGGTAAATTTTAATACTACACTATCAACTTGAGGTGGTGGAACAAAATTCCCTTTTGAAACATGTAATACTTTCTCAATATCTGTAAATGTTTGAACCACAACAGTTAAAAAACTTCTATCCTCACCGGGCTTTGCTAATAATCTATCTCCAACTTCTTTTTGAACCATTAAAACAGCTGTTGAAAACTTGGAAAAAAGTATTTTTTTTATTATCATTCCCGTTATTGAATATGGTATATTTGAAACAACCTTGAAATTTTCTCCCAGAAGCTTCATATCAAATTTTAAAAAATCTTGATAATAAATTTTAAAATTTTCAAACTCATTAAACCTGTCCAAAATGGGAGTTAATCTTTTGTCAATTTCAACCGCTACAACATTTGCTCCTTTTTTAATCAAAAGTTCCGTAATCGTTCCAGCGCCGGGACCTATTTCAAGAACAGTCTCACCAGTTTGAATATCTGCACTTTCTACTATTTTCTTTGCAATTTCCATATTTGTAAGAAAATTCTGCCCCAGTGACTTTTTTAAGTTTAATTTATATTGCCTTAAATAATCAGCAATTTTCACTCTTTCAACTCCACCTTTACAAATCCGGGATACTCAAGACTTATTATTTTCCCATTTTCATATTTTATTTTTATACTCTCGTCTTGAAATTTTATTTCAAAAATTTCTCCATTTTTCTTTAAACTTGCTTGTCCAGTTGCAAATTCTGTCTTTGAAGGATTAAAAATTAACTGTGGTACAACAAGTTGAAAATAAGGTATAGGATACTCTAATAGCCTTTCAATATGTGCCAAAATAAAATTGTTATCAAGTATAACAAACTTTCCACCTGAAAGTTTATAACTTGTCTTTGAACCATATCTAGTCTCATAAACAAAATTAATTTCATTTCCATTATTTTCGGCTTTTAAAACTCCAGTAAAACTTCCATCAACAGTAAAAGCAGCCACATAACTTTTAAACCATAAGCCGTCATATACAGTTGTAGCGTCAACTGTGTATACAACTCCATAATCTATCGTAGATATACTTCTATAGGTTTGTGGATCAACTTTAATCAGTACAGAAGTTCCAAACGACGTTTCACCAATTTTTATGTTATACACACTTGAAAAAGAAAGTATAAATATAGATAAAATCAAAAATACGCTTAATCTTCTCATACATTTCACGCTCCTAAATAGATATAATATTGCTCACACACATTGCAGTCATTGCTTTGAGATTAGTTTCCGGATATACATTATTTCCAGTCTTAAACTTTATACTTACAGGGCAATTAATAATCTTTTCTAGATTTTTTGAAATTTCAGCCCTATACTTTCCAAGTCTAAAATCGGTAATTAACACGCAGTCAACGCTTTCTGGAAAAAAACCATTTTCTTTCATACTCTTTAGAACATTTTCAAGAATAAAAACACTACTTATACCTTTTGGAACATCTTTTTCTGGAAAAAGTTCACCTATATCTTTTTTCAGTGAAACACCTACAAATGAATCTACAATACTATGAATCAAAACATCTGCATCCGAATGACCATCAAGCCCTATATCTGATTCTATCTCTACACCACCTAAAATTAATTTTCGATCTTTTTTTATAGGATGGGTATCCCATCCTATTCCACTTGCAATATTCAATTTTGATTTTTTATACATTCTAAATATCTTATTATCCAACCCCTTCTCCACAACAAATCCCATTCTTTTATACTTTTCAATTAATCCTTCTGTAACATCCGTCAAAATTCTGTTATAATCATGTGATATTACAAATCTATATAAAAGCTCATATTCCAAGTAAAAATCTTGTGCAGAAAGAGAAATAATATATACATCATCTACTGAAAAATTCAACAAAATTTGACCTATTATAGATGCTAATTTAACACCTGTACCCAAAACTTTCAATCCTAAAATTTTAATCCACTTTTCATATCTGTGCCTAAAAGCACTTTTAGAAGCATAAAGGAGAACACCTAAAATTTTTCCTTCATCACTTTCAATTACAAGTGAATTTTCCATTAAGAAAGGAGGAATATTAAAAAGTATTGCCTTTTTAATTATTTCAAAGGCATCTTTTTTAAATAAATAATCAAAGTATTCTTTTTTTTCTTCATATATGAATTTAGCGCAATCTATGTAATTATCTTCGTTAATTGTCGTAAATTTCATTAATACACTCTCCTATAGTATCTTTAGAAAGTAAAGTATTATAATCAAAAGCCCAGAGAATATCATAGTAGTTATAAATGCCCAGAAAAGCTCAGAACCGCCAGGAACATTTAAATTAGCAGGTTTTACTATTTTTACTTTATGTTCTGAAACCTTTTCTGTATTTTTTTGCTTCTCTATCAAAACATTTTCATCATATAACAATTTAAATGAAGGACTTACTACAAATTTTCCATAAATTTCATCGCCAAGGTCTATTTTACATAAATACAAATATCCTTTTTTTGTAGGAACCATTTCCTTAGCCAAAATTCTTGCAGGAAATGGTAAGACTTTATTGTCTTCGCCAAAATTTTTTGGATATTTTTGCCTTAATTTTTCCTCCAATTTATTTATATCCACAGGAACTACATATATAACATCTCCCACGTCAAATTTAGTAATTGATTCTCCACCTATTGGATCAATAACAGGGAAAAATTCTGGCAGCTTTTCAAGGTCGGATCTTTTATACAAGTCACTTACAATTACATCTTCAAAGTCTTCTTTCATATCTAGAACGTTATAAGCCGAATATTCCTCAAGCGTTAAACCATCTGCTACTACCTCCAAGTCAGGTTTTGGAGACCATTCTTCAATTAAACCGGATAATATAACTTTTAAAAGTTCCATGTCATTTTCCTTTACTGCAGCCGTAATTTCAACACCTACAGCAATTTTCCCTCTTTTATTAAAAATTGTATTCAAAAATGAATTAAAAGAAATTGTCAAATCCTCAACGACTGATTCTTTCATCAGTTCATTTTTTAACTTGTTATATTTCTCCTTAAAATCTAAAATATTATCATTTAAGTCTATCTCTTCTAGTTGCTCAGAAAATCTAAGTGGTACCATCAAAAAATCAAAATCCGGCGCATTATTAGCTTTCCCAAAAAGAAAGCCAACAAATTCTTCCGCAGTAGCTTTACTTCTTCCTTTTACCTTAACAAAATATAGGTCCATTCATTAAACCCCCTATATATATTCACCTGAATTTAAATTCTTATTCACAATCTTATCAATTCCAACTACACAGTTTTTACCAATTTCAACTTTACTTTCAATAATACTATCCATACCAATGACGGTTATTTCTGAATTGTAAACCTTTTTATTTAATTTACTTTCTGCAAATTCTCCAACTCCAATCTTTACAAAATCTCCAATAACTACATTTTCAGCAATTATAGCATTTTCAATATAACAATTTTCACCAATTCTTACATTACTCATTATAACTGAATTTTTAACAACTGAACCTTTCCCAATTTCCACACCTTGTGCAAGAACGGAATTTGAAACAGCACCGTAAATTTCACATCCCTCACTAATAAGTGAATTTTTAACTTTTGTACTATCTGCTATGTAAGCAGGAGGCATTTCTTTAGAGTGAGTATAAATACGCCAATTTTCATCATGAATATTGAAAGGTGGTATTGGCCTTGTAAGTTCTAAGTTAGATTCCCAGTATGAATAAATTGTTCCTACATCTTTCCAATAACCATCAAATGGAAATGCAAAAACTCTTTCTGTTTGAATAATCTTTGGAATGATATCTTTACCAAAATCGTGAGAACTCTGATCATTTTTCGCATCTTCAATTAATACTTCTCTTATAAAACTCCACTGGAAAACATAAATACCTAATGAAGCAAGTGTAGATTTAGGCTGTTTAGGCTTTTCTTGAAATTCTATTATTCTATTTTCAAGATCAGTAACCATTATACCAAACCTACTAGCTTCTGATAGTGGAACTTCCATACAAGCAACAGTTGCAAGTGCACTTTTAGCTTTATGATAATCAAGCAGTTCATTATAATCCATTGAATAGATATGATCCCCTGATAAAATAACAACATATTCTGGATTATAATCATCTACAAATTCTATATTTCTATAAACAGCATCTGCTGTACCATTATACCAAACACCTTTTTTTTCAGTATAATAGGGTTGCAAAATAGTTACTCCACCATCTTTTCTATCTAAATCCCAAGGTTTACCTATTCCTATATGCTGATTCAAAAGATGTGGCTTATATTGTGTCAAAACTCCAATTTTATAAATTCCTGAATTAACACAATTACTTAATGTAAAATCAATAAGTCTATATTTCCCTCCAAATTGAACAGCAGGTTTTGCTATCTTTTCAGTTAATACTCCAAGTCTTGTACCTTGACCACCAGCTAAAATAAGCGCAACAACATTCTTCACGCTATCAACCCCTATATTATAGTCCTCTTTTCAAGTACCACTAATTCATCTTCACCAATTATAACTTGACCTTCTCTAACATGACAATCTTTATCCAGTATAGCATTCTTTACAACAGCACCCTCTTCAATTACTGTACCTTGCATAATTATCGAATTTTCTATTTTTGCACCAGCCTTTACAATAGTTCCTCTAAAAAGAACAGAATTTTTCACACTACCTGAAATAATACTTCCATCTGCAACTATAGAGTTTATAACTTCGGAATTAGATGTAAATTTTGCAGGTGGAAAATCTTTTAATTTAGTGTACACTTTACCATTTTGATAAAACAATTCTTCCCTTACATTCCTATCATTAATAATATCCATATTTATTTTGAAATATTCATCAATACCTTTTTTAATATTTCTCCAATATCCCTTAAAATCATATGCATATACATTAAGTTCATCAAGTCGAGGTAATATAACGTCTAGTAAAAGATCGTTTCCTCCATTAGGCACCGTAGAATATAGCAACTCCATTAAAAGGTGTTTGTTAATAAAGTATATCCCCAAAAATGCCCTTCTAGTTGGAGGATTTTCTACTTTTTCATAAAATTGAGTAATTTTCATATTTTCATCTACAACGACACTTCCATATTGACTTATATCGTACGTATCATCGAGCTCTTTTGTTACAAGAGTTATATCTGCACCTTTTGAAAAATGATACATATAAAGATCGCTATAATTCATTTTGTAAATATGATCTCCTGAGCCTATCAATACATAATCTTCTTCCCCACGTCTTAGTATAGTCATATTTTGAAATATTGCATCTGCAGTACCTTTATACCAATATTCACCAGAAAAACCTATATAAGGTTGCAAAATAAATAAACCACCTTTTTTTCTATCTAAATCCCATTCTTTACCAGAACCAAGGTGATCCATTAAACTTCTAGGGTTATATTGCGTTAGAACCCCTACTTTTATAATTCCAGAATTAACCATGTTACTCAAAGTAAAATCTATTGCTCTATATTTTCCAGCTATAGGTAGGGCTGCACTTGCACGTTTGTAAACTAGCTTTCCCAGGTTCTCACTTTTTCCCCCTGCAAGAATTAAGCCTAATACTTTCAATATATCACCTACCTTTAACTATACTAATTCCCGAACTTGTTCCAATACTATTTGCACCTGCCCTTATCATATTTACTGCATCCTCATATGTTTTTACTCCGCCCGATGCCTTAACCCCCATACTATCTCCAACAACCCATCTCATTAAATTTACATCTTCAACCTTTGCTCCAGCTGTTCCAAAACCTGTAGATGTCTTAACAAATTCTGCGCTAGCCTCTTTAGAAATCACACATGCTGCAACCTTTTCTTCATCAGTCAAATAACATGTCTCTATAATAACCTTAACAGGAACATTAGCAGCTTCAACAACTGCTTTAATGTCGTTATAAATATACTCATAATTTTTCTGCTTTAGATAACCAATGTGAATTACCATATCAACTTCGTCAGCACCATCTGCAACTGCAACTTTTGTTTCTTCAACCTTTGCTCTTGTAGATGTTGCACCCAATGGAAAACCTATAACTGTAACTACTTTAACATCCGTTCCATCTAATTGTTTTTTAACAAGAGGTACAAACGAAGGATTTACACATACACCTCTAAAGTTATATTCCTTTGCTTGCTCACATAACTTCAAAATATCTTCCTCAGTTGCCGTGGCCTTTAAGTTTGTATGTTCAATGTATTTATTAACATCTTTAACTTCTATGTTTTTTAATTCAAACTTGTAGCTTTCTTTAAACTCTCTAATTTTTTCCTCCACAATTTTTTTTATATCCATATTTTTCACACTCCTTTACCTATTTCTTTTTAAATATTCATTTATTTTTCTATTAATTTCTCTCTTTTTAATATCTTCCCTTTTATCATACTTTTTCTTTCCTTTAGCAACAGCGATCTCAACTTTTACTAATCCTCTTGAATTAAAATAAATCTTTGTAGGTATTATGGTAAGCCCTTGCTCCTTAACTTTACCAATAAGCCTATGAATCTCCTTTTTGTGAAGGAGTAATCTTCTAGGTCTTTCTGGATCATGGTTATTTAAATTGCCATTTCTATATTGTGGGATATTCAAATTTAAAAGAAAAACCTCTCCATTTTTAATTCGACAAAAGCTGTCTTTAAAATTTGCTCCTGACTCCCTTAAAGCTTTAACCTCTGTTCCTCTAAGTTCAATTCCAGCTTCATATGTTTCCAAAATATTGTAGTCTGAATATGCCTTTTTGTTTGTAGCTATTACCTTCATATGCTTCACCTACTTGTGTATTCCTGGAACTTTTAGATAATTACCTTCTCTTTCAGGAAAATTCTCCCTTATACCTTCTACATTTTCAAAATCAACAGCACCATTTTCCCTAAGAGATGCACTAGACTCTAAAGGAGTATACATTGGCTCAATACATTCTGTATCAACGTTATTTAACAATTCAAAATAATCAACTATTTTTTGCATTTCATTAATGAATTCTTGCTTATTTTCAATTTCCAGTCTTGCTAATTTTGCAATTTCTTCAATCAACTTTTCATCTATTTTCAAGTCAAACACCTCCATGTACTATTTTTTCTTAAAAAACCCCGGTAAATTCTTTATATCAAATTTTACTGCTTCTTTATTTTCTTTCAAAAGTTCCTCATATAATTCCTTTCTTAAAACCTTAACATCTTTTGGAGCTTCTATTCCTATCTTTATTTCTCCTCCATCTATCCTTAAGATTTTAATTTCTATATCATTACCAATTATTATGCTCTGACCTATTTTTCTTGATAAAACAAGCACTTAAATCACCTCATTCTTGAAAAGAAAACTCCGAAAGTTTGTGTTTTATTTTATACTTTTCCGTGTCTAAAATGATCTGTTTTCCTTTTCCTTTTTCCATATTAATAACTATTGGTGCTCTTAAATTTACTGTAGTTTCTTCTGGATGACCCGACGGTATAGTTAAAACAGCCCATACAGCAACCTTTTCTTTATCCTCTATCTCAAGCTCCTTTATATCTTCATTAGAAATTTCAATCTCATAATTTTTATCAACAATCCATGGATCAATTATTGGAAGTGAAACATTTTCATCCTCGAGAGATACAAGCCAAAGTATTGGCAAAGTATCTTTTAATGAGATTACAGAAAATTTTCTCAAGTGTTCAAAACCAGGAATCCCTTTTTCAAAAGTTATTATTTCATTTTCATTTATCTCAATTTCACCTAACCTAGTATTATATTTCAACTTTTCACCTCATTTCATACCATTCAAAGATCGTAAAGTAAAATTCTTCAGACCATTCATTATCTTCAAATATTTCGTGATAAGCTCCTTCAAATCTAACTAATTTTTTATTTTCCTTCATAAGCTGTAAATTATTGAAAAATAAATAGCTACCCTGTGGTGGTGTAACCTTGTCCGCAGTACCAACAAGCATCATAGTCGGTACAGAAATAATTCCAACTTTTTCATGGGCTAATTTCACATTTTTCAATAAACTTTTTGCAAGTTTTATACTTATCTTATCATGTACAAGATCATCAGTTATGTATTTCTCAACAGCTTCCTCGTTTCTGGATAAATCTTTTGGATCTATTCCATTTCTTAACGTAAGCGCTGGATAAATTATGCTAAATAAATTTAAAAGCAATAGTTGTGAAAACTTTGGTGAAAGAAATAATGCAGGAGAAGAAACTACTAAAGATCTGACTCTTTGTAAGTTTTCTTGGGTGTACCTGATTGAAATTAGACCGCCTAAACTGTGGCCAAAGATATGAAACTTTTCTATATTATTTTCTCTAGTCAGATCATTTATTACAGATATAACTTCTTCAATAGATGTATGACCACGCTTTCCTGGACTTCTCCCATGACCAGGAAGATCAAACCCAAGAACAGCATACCCCCTCTCAGCTAAGCCATCAATTAATTTTTCGTACCTTCCAATATGCTCTCCAAGTCCATGAACTACAACAACCCATCCCTTTTTAGGTTCACCTTTTTTAATTGAATATATCAACCCACTCCCCCCTTGTTTACATGTCTAACATCAACTATCTTTGGTTTATATCTTTTATCCCAAATTCTAAATATTGCAAATGCTCCACTCATAAATAAAAGACCTATCAAAAAGCTAAAATAATCAGAAAGTTTTAAATACGTCCCAAGACTTACTCCCAAAACTAAAAGTATCACTGGAAGTCCGTACAAAAGAAAGGCAAGCAAGGCCGGACGATATTTTAAATCTAAAATAACAAAATCTCCAGGAAAATATTCAAATTTATTATCTTTTTCCACTTTTAATTGCTCCACAGACTTTACATTACAACTACCCGATATAGCACATGAACTACAACCACTTGTATCACGCTCAAGATAAATATATTTCTCATCCACTTTTGCTATAGTAAATAATTCTTTCATATTATCACCTTATTCAATCAAAATTAAAAATGGATAGTGTACCTGACCACCTTCATATGTTTCAAGTTCTAAATCTGGATATATCTTTGAAATAAAACTTTCAAAAATATCAATTTCTACTGCCGTTGCATCTTTTCCAATTATTGCAGTTACAATTTCCCTATCTTCAATATCTTCAATTTTTTCAAACGTCTTTTCAAGTGCAATTCTAAAATCCATATCATGTACTGAAAAATCATTATTTAAAAAGACAAGATACTCGTCTTTCTTTATCTTCTCACCTTTTAATTTTGCATTTCTAACCGCTCTAGTAATAGATATAGTTACAACTTCTAAAATTGCTTCTTTGAAAACTTCAAACAATTTTTCTGGCTCTTCATCAGGAATATTCCTAATCAATGCTGCAATACATTCTTGAACATTTTTACTCTCAACAACGTATACAGCTTTATCTTTAACAGTTTCTGCAACTTGCTTTGCAGCAAGTATAATATTTGAATTGTTTGGAAAAACAAACACATTTTCGGCATTAACACTTTCAACTGCCGCTTTCAAGTCGGCTGTACTTGGATTCATTGTTTGACCACCAAAAACTATCTGATCAACTCCTAAATCTTTTAAAATTCTTGAAATCCCTTCCCCAGGAGACACAGCTACTATTCCTATTTTCTTTTTCTCTTGCTCTACTTCTTTTGAAACAAAATGTTCATGTTGCATTTTCATATTATCTATTTTAACTTTCATCAATTCCCCTACTGTTAAGAACTTTTCTATTACATTTCCAGGGTTATTGGTATGCACATGTAACTTAATAACACTATCTTGGACGAAAAATACTACTGAATCTCCAATTTCATACAAAAAGTTCCTTAATTCCTCTTCCTTATCAGACTCCAAAGTCTCATAAGATTTTATTATCAACTCAGTACAGTATTGAAACTTCAAATCTTCAGGAATTATATTGATTTCTTCTACTGGCATTGTTGTAGTTTTTATATTCAAATCTATTTCTTTTTCGCCTTGTATATATTTATAAAATCCTTCAGCAATATAATATAATCCCTTCGCACCAGCATCTACAACGCCAGCTTCCTTTAATTTTTTTAACATACTAGGTGTATCTTTAACTGCCTTATCTAAAACTTCAAGCACTTTTTCGAAAAATTCTTTGAAATCACTGCTGTCAATTAAATAATCTACATTCTCAGCCAAATACCTTATAGCAGTCAATATAGTACCCTCTACTGGCTTCATAACTGCACCATATGCAACTTCTTTTGCACTTTTAAATGCGTATGCAAAATCTTCTATCGTTATTTCAGACTTTCCTTTCAAATAATCTGTAAATCCTCTAAAAATTTGTGACAATATTACTCCAGAATTTCCCCGTGCACCCATCAGTGTTCCATTTCTTATAGCTTCTATTATCTTATCCGCTCTTTCATCTTCCACACTCTCAAGATATTTACAACCTTCCAAAAGAGTTGATGACATGTTTGACCCGGTGTCACCATCTGGAACCGGGAAAACATTTAGTGCATTTATCTCATCTTTATGTTTTAAAAGATTTTCTGCACCTTTCATAAATAAATATTTCAGCTCTTTGGCTGTTATTTTATCCAATGTATAACCCTCCTTACTATTTCACGTCTATAACATGGACATTTACTTCAACACTTTCACAGCCAGCTAAATTTTGAAGTTTATGTTTCACATTTTCTATAATATTCCTTCCAACCTCTGAAATTTTTGTGCCATATTCCAACTCCACATAGGCATCAACTTTAACATGTCCAAATTCATCTTCTTGAATCTTAACTCTACTTTCCTCACTACTTAGTAGCTTTGAAAACCAGCTATCTGATGAAATACTTACTGGACCGTAGGTCTCTAAAATTGCAAAATATACTAATTTTCTGATTGCATTTAATGTAATATCAAGTTCACCAAGTTCTGTTTGAATCTTCATAATTCTTCCTCCTTTCAATAACACCTTTTATCTGATTTTCAATCCCCTCTTCATCAAGCATTAATATCTTTAAAAGTTCTTTTCTACTTCCATGTGGTACGAATCTATCTTCAATTCCTAATATTCTAATCTTTCCATACCTACTCAAAGACTCTCCAAAACCACCATTTATAACTCCTTCTTCGATCGAAAAAACTTCTTCGTGATTTTCAAAAACCCAACTTAAAGTTTCTGTATCAATTGGTTTTACAGATCTTGCATATACTAAGGTCCAGCCATTTCTTTTTGCAACGGAAAGTGCTGATTTTGTAGGATATCCAGTTGCAATAATAGCAATATCTTTTCCTTCGTTTAAAATTTGCCATTTATCTAAATCAACCAATCTAATTTTATCATATAATTCTTCAAATTTTCCAAATTCATAATCACGTGGGTATCTTATTGCAACAGGTCCATCTATATTAAACTTAAAAACAGTATGCATTATATTAAGCAAATCTTGAATATCCATCGGCGCATAAATTTTCATATTGGGAATCATTTTCAAGTATGCAATATCAAAAACTCCATGATGGGTTGGCCCATCCTCACCCACCACACCAGCTCTGTCAATTGCAAAAATTACTGGAAGATTCTGTAGAGCTATATCATGAATTATTTGATCAAATCCTCTTTGCAAAAAGGTAGAATACACAGCAAACACAGGTTTAAAACCCAAAGTGGACATTCCTCCAGCAAATGTGACGCACATTTGCTCAGTTATTCCAAGATCAAAAAATCTTTCTGGAAATCTTTTTGCAAATTCATTCAAACCTGTTCCACTCTTCATGGCAGCGGTAATTGCTACAACCTTTTCATCTTTTTCTGCAATTTTAGTTAACATTTTGCCAAATGCCTCACTATACGAAATTATTCCTTTACTTTTTATGAAAACTCCCGATGAAACATCAAATTTACCCGCACTATGAAAACTTTCAGGATCAACTTCTGAATTTTCAAATCCTTTACCTTTAACAGTATTAACAGTTAATATTGTTGGATAATCATAATCTTTAATTCTTTTTAATTCATCTTCAAGTTCTTTCAAATTATGACCATCTACAGGCCCAAAATGTTTCAAACCAAGCCCCTCAAAGAAATCTTCTCCACTTATTGAAACCTTTATAGCATCTCTTATTCGTTTCAATTCATTCTTTAATTCAAAACTCATAGATTTTTTTAGAGTTTTTTTTGTCTCTAAATATACTTTGCTTGATCTAAGCTTGTCAAAAAGGTGAGATAACGCACCTACATTTTTTGATATTGACATAGAATTATTATTGACAATTATTTTTATCTTTGAATTTAAAGTCTTAATTTGATTTAATGCCTCAAGCGATTGACCAGAGGTTAGGGCACCATCACCAATAACAACTACTACATTTGCACTGCTATTATTTAATCGCAATGCCTGCTCAATTCCTAGTGCAGCAGAAATAGCCGTTCCAACATGCCCTGCACCAAATCTATCAACATAAGACTCAAAAATGTTTGTATATCCACTCAAACCATTAAATCTTCGAATAGTTGAAAACAAATCCCATCTTCCCGTTAACAACTTGTGGGTGTAAGTCTGATGCCCCGTATCCCAAATAATGAAATCTTCATAGGGATTGTAAACCCTATAAAGTGCAAGAGTTAACTCAACCACACCTAAGTTTGACGCAAGATGGCCACCATTTTTTGATATGACATCTATAATATATTCTCTTATGTGCTCTGCAAAATTTTCTAACTCATCGTAATCCATTCTTCTTATATAAGAAATATAATCCACTTAATCACCTCTTTAATTTTGGAAAAACTTATTTAACTTCTATTTTCTCAACTCCCATGTAGGGAACTAAAACTTTTGGAACAGTTATACTTCCATCTTCGTTCTGATAGTTTTCAACAATGGCCACTAAAGTTCTCCCAACAGCAAGTCCCGATCCATTAAGTGCATGTGCATAATGCAATTTATTATCACTTCCTCTATACCTTATATTAGATCTTCTTGTTTGAAAATCTGTAGTGTTACTACATGAAGAAATTTCTTTGTAGGAATTGTAAGATGGAAGCCATACTTCTATATCGTAAGTTTTTGCAGAAACAAATCCCAAATCACCGCTACATAAAGAAACAACTCTGTAAGGAAGTTCCAAAAGCTGTAATATTCTTTCTGCATCCTGTGTTAACCTTTCAAGATCTTCAAAGGATCTTTCAGGAGTTGTTATCCATACTAGCTCAACCTTATCAAATTGATGCTGTCTAATCATTCCACGAACATCTTTTCCATAGCTTCCTGCTTCCCTTCTGTAACATGCAGAATACGCTGTATATTTTATTGGAAGATCTTTTTCAGAAAGTATTTCTTGTGCATGAAGTGCCACAAGTGGAACTTCAGCTGTTGGAATTAAAAACATATCATCTTTTTCAATACAATATGCATCTTCTTCAAATTTTGGAAGTTTACCAGTCCAAAGCATTGCATCTCTCTTAACAAGTTGTGGCACCCAAACTTCGGTATATCCATGTTCTTTTGTATGAACATCAAGCATAAACTGAATCAAGGCTCTCTCTAGTCTTGCTAAATAGCTATACAAAACTGTGAACCTTGAACCACTTAATTTTGCACCTCTTTCAAAATCCATCATTAAAAGTTCAGGACCAAGGTCCCAGTGAGCTTTTGGCTCAAAATCAAACTTTCTAGGCTCTCCCCATCTTCTAATTTCGATATTTTCCGATTCATCTTTTCCAAATGGAACATCTTCTGCTGGAATATTTGGAATATTTAATGCTAAATTTTGCATTTCTTCTTCTAATTGTTTTTCTTGCTCTTCTATTTTCTTTATCTCTTCTCCTATTTTCTTACTTTCCTCTATTAATTTGCTTGCTTTTTCATTATCCTTTTCAGCCTTTGCCTTTGCAACCAACTTAGAAAACTCATTTCTTTTTGCTTTTAATTCATTTACCTTTGCAACGAGTTGTCTCCATTCTTTATCTACATCTAAAATTTTGGCAATAATTTCTGTATCCATATTTCTTTTCTTTAAAGCATCATAAAATATTTCAGGATTTTTTCTTAATAATTTAACATCAATCATTTTAATCACTCCTCAAACAACTTTTTTAAATTTTCTTCGTAAGGAGGATAAACTACGCCTTTTTCAGTTATTATTGCAGTTACAAGCTCTGCATCTGTAACATCAAATGCAGGATTAAATACTTTTACCCCATCTGGTGCAATCTGTTTTCCACCGCAATGTGTAACCTCTGTATGCTTTCTTTCTTCAATAGGAATATCTTTACCAGTTTTTGTATTTAAATCAATTGTACTCGTTGGTGCAGCTACATAAAAAGGAATTCCGTGCCTTTTTGCTAAAACAGCGACCATATAAGTTCCTATCTTGTTTGCAACATCACCATTTGCAGCTACCCTATCAGCACCAACAATTACTGCGTTTATTTTACCAAGTTTCATTGACCAGCCAGACATATTATCACTTATTAATGTTACATCTATTCCGTCCTTCATCAATTCCCAAGCAGTAAGTCTAGCCCCTTGCAAATATGGCCTTGTTTCATCAGCAAAAACTTTTATCTTCTTTCCTTGCTCAACAGCCGCTCTTATAACTCCAAGAGCTGTACCATAATCAACCGTTGCAAGTGCACCTGCATTACAATGAGTTAATACAGTATCTCCATCTTTTAAAAGTTCTGCACCATATCTACCAATTGCCTTATTTACCTCAATATCTTCTTTTGCAATATTCATAGCTTCTTCTTCAAGATATTCTAAAATACCTTCTATTTTTCCATATTTCTTTAATGAATCTTCCATTCTATTTAAAGCCCAAAACAAATTAACCGCTGTAGGTCTTGTATTTGCTAAAACTTCTTTTACTTCTTCCATTTTTTTAACAAATGCATTAAAATCTTCAACAAACATTTCTCTTGCTCCAAGAACATATCCAAAAGCTGCAGAAGCACCTATAGCAGGAGCACCTCTTACAACCATATCTTTTATCGCTACAGCAACTTCCTTATATGACTTGCAACTGACATACTCTTCAACAAGTGGTATTTTCCTCTGATCAATTAAAATCAATTCATCTCCAGTCCATTCCATAGTCATAGTTTTCAATTTCATATCAAAACCTCCTTTTCACTTTATCTATTATTTAATTATATCATATCTTAAAATAACTAAATATTTCTAAATAGTAAAATAAAATGTATGTTTTAAACTTTTGATGAAAGTTTGCAAATTATGTTAAAATATCAAGGCTCAAAATAGGAGTCATTTGTTTGACTCCAAAAAAGAAAGGGAGGTAGTCTTATGAAAAAACTTTTACTTATATTGCTTTTACTAGTCTCTGTATTTTCATTTTCTGTAAAAAACGTTATCTACATGATAGGGGATGGTATGGGAATTAATCATGTAATGCTTGCAAGCTATCTTGAAGGAAGACTTCTAGAGTTTATGAAAACCCAAAATATTGCACTAGTAACTACACATTCTGCAAATAGTAATGTTACGGATTCAGCAGCTGCTGGAACTGCGCTTTTTACTGGTTTTAAAACTAACAATGGAATGATCGGCATATTGCCAGATGGTACAACTGTTCCTACAATTGCAGAGATTGCAGCAAAATACGGTGTAAAAATTGGAATAATAGCAACATCAAGAATCACTCACGCAACTCCAGGTGCAGTGTACGGTCATGTAAATTCAAGAAGTGACGAAAACACTCTTGCAGAACAATTAGTTAACAGCCCTATAACAGTTGCGTTTGGTGGCGGCTGGAGACATTTTGTAGCAACTGGCGGAAAAAGAAAGGATGGAAAAGATCTAATTAAATTGGCAAAAGAAAAAGGATTTGATTATATTACAACAAAAGAAGAACTACTTAATTACAACGGAAAAAAAGTAATAGGACTTTTCAATTCAAGCCATTTACCAGCGTATACTGATAGGGTAAATGAACCAACACTTTCTGAGATGACAAAAAAAGCCCTTGAAATACTGTCAAAAGATAATTCACCTTTCTTTTTAATGATAGAAGGCTCACAAATAGACTGGGAAGCACATGGAAATGATCCATACGGCGTTTGGAAAGAAATAATTGAATTTGAAGAAGCATTCAAAGTTGCTATGGAATTTTTAAAACAAAACCCAGATACCTTGATTATTGTTACCGCAGATCACGAAACTGGAGGCCTAGGCCTTTCAAGTGGTGGATATTATTTTGATGTTGAAATGATAAGAAAATTTAGTAAAAACACAGATTTTATATCAAAAGAGTCAAATAAAGACAAGATTAAATTAAAAGAGCTCATTAAAAAATACTATCAATTAGAATTAACCGATGAAGACTTAGAGCTTTTTGACTCTCTAGTAAAAGAACAGGGAAACTCATATTATGCATTTTCAAATGCAATAGGAAGATTAGTAAGTAAAAAGGCACACCTTGGTTGGACTACATATGATCACACAGGCGCACCTGTTGCACTATACGCATTTGGACAAGGCGCTGATAACTTTAAAGGTTTAATAGATAACACTGAAATACCAAGAATTATTGCAAGACTTGCGGGATACCCACTTACATTTCCTACCTATAAACTACCAGTATCAGGTGGACATTAATTAAGTAACATTTGGTAAAAAATAACCCCCAAGAATTTTAATCATCTTGGGGGTTATTTTTTAGATATTAATTATTCTGTTCTACATCCACTTTATAATAAACCTCGACTGTACTTTCGTTTTTAAATTTACTAAATTCACTGTCAATAAAGTTTGCCCACATATTTTTCTTCTTTTCAGATAAAATCATATTTGAAATTTCTTCCCTTACCTCATCAAATTTCTTAGATTGCATTGGAACAACATTTTCTACTTTAAAGATGTAATATTTTTCATCTACATCTATTGGCCCCAACAATGCGCCTTGAGGTGCATTCTTTATATAGTTCCATAACTTACCTGGGAAAGTAGTATCCTCAGCTATATTTTCATATTTAAATTGAGAAATGCCATATTCACTTGCAATACTATCAAACGTTTCACCAGAAACTATCTTAGTTTTTACAGCATTTGCAACTTTTTCGTTATCAAAAGCTATTAAGCTTAGAGTATATTGTGTTGGTGTAGAATACTCATCAATATGTTTTTGATAATAATCCATCAATTCTTCATCAGAAACTGTTGCATCTTTTGTAACAACATTGAAAAGTCTTTCAAGTGATAGATTAACAAGAGTTTCAAAATACATCTTTTCTTTAAAATCTTCTAAAGTTCCCATATTTGCATACTGCAAATACATATCAAATGTTTTTTCATCAATTCCCTGTTGGTTTAAATAGTCCGATATTTGTTTATCAACTACATTTCTTACTTCTTCCTCAGTCGGTCTTGCTCCATACTTTTGAGCAAACTGTACTATTAACAACTTATTTACTAAATCATCTAAAACTACTCTTTTGTATCTTAATATTACTTTTACACCCTCTTCGGTGTTCGATAAAACACTAAAAAACGTTTGGTCCACCTGACTTATACCGATCATAAGTTTTTGCACGTCTGCAGCTCTATTTAGCTGTTCAAGCGTAATAGCCTCACCGTTTACTACTGCAACAGTTGATGTTGCTGGAAGTTCCTCGGAAAAAATCACCACTGAAAAAACAACCAAAAGTAAAAGCAAAAAACGTTTCATACAATCTCCTCCTCATTTTACAACGATATTAAGCAGCTTATTCTTTACATAAATAACCTTTACTATTTCTTTTCCTTCTATATATGAAGATACCTTAGGCTCTTCAAAAGCAATCTTTTTTACTGTCTCTTCATCTGCATTGACATCAACGTTTATTTTTCCTCTAACTTTACCATTTATTTGTATTATTACAGTTACTTCATCAACTTCCAAAGCCTTTTCATCATACTTTGGCCATTCTTCATTTACAATTAATGTATCATTGCCTAAGTCATGCCAAATCTCCTCAGCCATGTGTGGTGCAAACGGCGAAAGTATAAGTGCAAGTTTTTCAACCAATTCCCTCAAAAGAGGTAAATTTAAATCTTTTTCTTCAGTCTTATTCAAATAATCTGAAAAACTGTTGTTTAATTCCATTAATCCTGCAATTGCAGTATTGAATTTAAATCCACCTTCTATATCTTCCGTTATTTTTTTAATCGACTGATGTAATTTCCTTCTTAAATCTTTTTCTAACTTATTTTTTAATTCTATTTTTTCTGCACTAACATTTTTAATTTTTTCAAGCACAGAATAAATATTATTCCAAAGTCTCTTTAAAAATCTATGAACACCTTCTATTCCTGCATCGCTCCATTCTGCATCTTTTTCTGGTGGAGCCATAAATAATATGTATGTTCTGAGTGTATCTGCACCATATTTTTCAATCATATCATCTGGAGATACTACATTTCCTTTAGATTTACTCATCTTCCATCCATCTTTGTAAATCATTCCTTGTGTAAACAAATTTGTAAATGGCTCATCAAAATCAATATATCCCATATCATGCAAAACTTTAGTTATAAATCTTGAATATAAAAGGTGTAAAACCGCATGTTCCACACCACCTATGTATTGATCAACTGGCAGCCAATAGTTAACATCTTTACTTTCAAATGGTTTATCTTCAAGATTTGGATTTACATATCTTAGATAATACCATGAACTATCCACAAACGTATCCATTGTATCAGCTTCTCGTCTTGCAGGGCCACCACATTTTGGACATGATGTATTCAAAAATTGTTCATCCAATGAAAGTGGTGATTGTCCAGTTGGTAAGAATTCAACATCTTTTGGAAGTTTCACTGGAAGTTGTTCTTCCGGAACAGCTACCGTACCACATTTTTCACAATAAACAACTGGAATAGGTGCTCCCCAATATCTTTGTCTTGAGATAAGCCAATCTCTCAATTTATATTGAACACTTCTTTTTCCAATATTTTTTTCCTCGAGATAATCTATTATTTTTTCAATTGCTTCTTTGCTTGAAATGCCATTAAATGGTCCAGAATTTACCATTATACCTTCATCTTCGTATGCTTTTTCCATTTTTTCTACATCTATTGGACTTTCAGGATTGTCAATAACAAGTCTTATTGGTATATTGTATTTTTTTGCAAAATCAAAGTCTCTTTGATCGTGTGCAGGAACTGCCATAATTGCACCTGTTCCATATTCATACAATATATAATTTGCAACGTAAATAGGAATTTTTTCTCCAGTAACAGGATTAATAGCATATCTCCCCAAGAAAAATCCTTCCTTTTCGGCTTCCAAGCTTGTTCTTTTAAACCTATCTTCCAAAGAAACCTTTTTCAAAAATTCTTCTAATTCTTCCTTTCTATCTTCAGTTACAAGCGTTTCAACAAGAGGTGACTCTGGAGCAATAGCCATAAAGGTTACTCCCCAGATTGTATCAGGCCTTGTAGTGAATACTCTAATGTTCATATCAAGACCATCAACTTTAAAATCAATTTCTGCACCTGTGCTTTTTCCTATCCAATTTTTTTGCATTGTTTTTACATTCTCAGGCCAACCTTCTAGCTTTTCTAAATCATTTAAAAGCCTTTCAGCATAATCAGTTATCTTAAAATACCATTGCTCAAGATGTTTTAAAGTAACTTCTGTACCACACCTTTCACATTTGCCGTCAACAACTTGCTCGTTTGCAAGTACTGTTTGACAGCTTGGACACCAATTAACAGCTGCTTTCTTCTTATATGCAAGTCCTTTTTCATACATTTTGACAAACAACCATTGAGTCCATTTGTAATAATCTTCTGTACATGTTGCAATTTCCCTTTTCCAATCATAACTTATTCCTATCTTTTTAATTTGGTTTCTAATTGTTTCTATATTTTTAAAAGTCCAAACCTCGGGATGAATTTTATTTTTAATAGCAGCATTTTCAGCAGGAAGACCAAATGCATCGTAACCAAATGGATGTAAAACATTATAACCTTTCATTCTTTTATACCTTGCAACTATATCTCCAATAACGTAATTCTTCACGTGGCCAACATGTAATGTCCCTGAAGGGTATGGAAACATTACTAGATCATAAAATTTTGGTTTCTCAGAATATTGTGGTGTTTCAAATACTTTTTCCTCTTCCCATACTTTTTGCCACTTTTTTTCTATCTGACCTGGAATATATTCTTTCACACAAATCCCTCCTTACTTAATCTTGTTTTATTAAGATTATACTACAAATAGTAATAGTTAACAAATAATGTAGTATAATCTGATTGAGGTGATAAAAGTGCCAAATCTTTTTTTTGGAATAAAAGAAGATAATAATCTAATTTTCGATGAGCATGAAACTGTTCATTTTAAAACAGTTAGGAAAAAAGAAAATGATATTATTGAATGTACAGACGGAAAAGGATACTACTACAAAGTAAAAATAGCACAAATTGGAAAAAAGAAATCTTTTGGAGAGATCCTCGAGTCTAAATATATAGAAAACAACGAAAAAACTTTTCTAGCCCTTTTTGCACCGGCTTCAAGATGGGAACGCCTTAGATGGCTCATTGAAAAATCTGTAGAACTTGGTGTGGATAATATTTATATAACAAAAACTGCTTTTTCTAATAGAGATTACAAAGATAAAGTAGAAAAAATAAATATGGTCATTAGAGACAGTGCAAAACAATGTGTGAGGTTTCATTTTCCAAATGTAGATTTTATTACTTTTAAAGGCATTAAAAACTACGCAACCAAAAACACCTATTTTCTAGATTTTAACGGTCAAAAATTACCAGCCAATATTGATGGCGATGTTTCAATAATAGTTGGCCCAGAAGGCGGTTTTTCAAAAGAAGAACTAGACTTTCTGTTTTCAAATTTTAATGCAATACGTTTGGGAAATAAAATTTTACGTTTTGAAACTGCAGCATTTGTTGCTTTGAGCTATTTTGCAATTGTACTCAACAAAATTTAAAGGGGGGATTATATGGAAAAAGGCAAAAAGATCATCTCATTTGTAAAGTATGAACATGAAATTGAACCTTCATATCGTGAAAAATTAGCCAATGCCAAAAGAAAATCAGATGTTAGAGAAGTATTTATTAACACATTATTGGAATTACTTTCTTCTATCGATCCTGAATTTAATGAATTTTCACAAGAAGATATAAAATTTGAAGGTGAGCATTACGAATTCTCTAAAAAATTGGAAGAAAAGTTGGAAAAATTCAAAGATAGTGACTTACATGCAATTATTGAAAGAATTTTTGAAGCTGCAAAAAATAGATATCTAAAGATCGAACATGACGAAAATACTGACTACTTTAATCTAAAGAAATAAAAATGAGCGGCTTAGCCGCTCATTTTTTTAAAAGAACCTGCTAAAATCAGCAAACATAAAATAAAATGCTAAAGCCATCAATATAAAGAATCCTATAGTATGAACTATTGCTTCAACCTTTCTATTCACTTTTTTCCTAGAAATAATTTCAATCAGAGAAAACACTATCCTTCCACCATCAAGTGCAGGAAGAGGTAATAAATTAAATATTCCCAGGTTAAGGGTAAACAAAGCTACAACCGTTAAAATAGTTTCCCATCCAGCTTTGGCAGCTTCACCAACTATAACCGCAATACCTACAGGCCCTGCTACTTGTTCTACACCTTGCCCAGTTGTAAACAATTTTCCAAATGCCTTCCATATAGATATTGCAGCTGAATTACATCTTGCAACTGCAAGTGAGATTGCATCAAAAAAGTTCTTTGGTTTAATAACATAACTTTCTTGCTTGAAAAATCCAGGTGATGAAATTATATTCAAAAACTCTTTTTTGTTTAAATTCAAAGAAATTTCTTCCCCATTTCTTGATACAAGCACATTCAAATCATTACCTAAAGGTACAATTTTTTCTCTTATCTGCTGCCCCCAGATGTCTATATACACTTGATTTTCTGAAAGTTTCATGGCGGTTATAACATTAACAAGAGAAATATAATCATCAATTTCTCTATTATTAACTTTTAAAATAATATCTCCTTTTTTAAACGGATGCATATCTTTTTCAACTACCGGCTTAAAACCAGCATAATAAAAACCAATTGTTGGTCTTTCAGGAACATAAGAATATTGAACTAATACACCAGAAATTGTATTGCCGAACTCATCTTCAAGCTCTACAAAAGTACCACTTTCAAGTTTCAAATCAACTCCAACTTTATAACCATTTATTTTTACTATTTCCCCATTTATATCTCCTTTTACATCATCTAACAAAAAAATGTATTCAGGTGGAGAAATTCTAGGAGGAATTTCTTTTTTAATAATTTCTCCATTTCTTAAAATTTCCATCTTTACAACTTTTCCCTTTGATACTGTATTTGTGACTTCGTAAGAATCGAATATTCTTTTACCATTGATTTTGTAAATAACATCCCCGGGTTGAAGGCCATACTCTTGAGCAGGTGAATTTTCTATTACCTTCCCAATTGTTACAGCAGGAACACCCCAATTTAATACTATAGGTATGAAAAGTATATATGCAGCTAAAACAGAGAATAAAGGTCCAGCAAATGCTATTAATAACCTTTGCCATGATGGTTTTGCATAAAGTCCATCTTCTTCACTTTCATCAAAATCCTCACCCTTTAATCTAACGTATCCACCAAAGGGAATTATATTTATCTTCCAGACAGTTTCTCCGAACTTTTTCTTAAAAATAGCAGGTCCAAAACCAATTGAAAATTCAAGAACCGACACCTTAAAAATCTTTGCAAACAAAAAATGTCCAAACTCATGAACTATAACTACAAACATGAAAACCAAAATGAATGAAATAATGGTTATAAAAATACTACTCACCTCCGACTACTTGATTTTTACCATTTCTCTTTGCCCTATAAAGTTTTTCATCAGCCATATTTATTAGATCAAGTACTGTTTTTGAAATGTCACAACAAACACCTGCACTAAATGTAACTTTTTCTATTCCAAGCTCTTCTTTCCAGTTATACTTGTTAACTTTATCCAAAATTCTTTCCATAACCTTTTTTGCATCAAAGCAGTTTGTTGCAGGAAATATAACTAAAAATTCTTCTCCGCCATATCTTCCCAAATAATCGCTTTCACGGAGTCCTTCTTTAATTAATTTAGAAAATTGTTTCAATACTTTGTCGCCCTTTATATGACCATAAGTATCATTAACTTTCTTAAAATCATCTATATCAATCATTGCAATTGAAAGTGGTAATTTTTGCCTCCTATGCAATTTCAAAAGTTCATTCAACTTTGAAGTAATAAATTGTTTATTATAGACTTGTGTTAAACTATCAATTTCAACTTTAATTTTAAAATCCGAAAAATCGTTTAAAATTTTCGAAATCAATCCTAAAGGTTCTAATGCAACATTTAAATTTTTTTTGAAATCATTTTCTCTTTCAACATCTTCAAATAATATTACCCCTTGTTCAACACCACTATGTTCCAAAACAAAACTTTTTATGTTATTTAAATTTCTTCCATTTTTTGAAAAATTACCAACATATTTCCAATTTGATGGAGTCACTGGCCTTTTTAAATTCTCAAAAAGTTTTTCTTTAACATTTTCAAGAGAAAATTTTTCATTATCTCTTGAATAGCTGTATATACGTCCTTCTGATAAAGTTATTAAAAGAACGTGAATTGATCTTGGTTCAAAAAAACTTATACTCATATTAAAGAAATTATTTAAAAGATACTCTTCATCTTCAATGTACTGAAGCATACTAAATATTTTCGAGGTTATAATTTCATTCCTGAGTCTTTCTTCAAGAACATCTACTAATTCTCCATATGGCTCTTTTCTAACTTTATAAAATTCCATAGACCATTCAATCGTATAATCTCTTTCACAAAACTTTTTTAGTCTTTCAATAATTTTCTCTCTGTCTAAATTCTTTTGCAAAAATAAATTTGCGCCACTTTCTTTTGCCCAAAATGGATTTATAGATTCATTTTCAGCAGTTAAAATAGCTATCCCAACATTTTTAAATTGAGGATATGATCTTATAAATCTAGTCAAATGCACTCCATTCATATTAGGCATTATATAGTCAGTTATAACTATCTCAGGCATAAACTCAAAAAATTTGTTTATGCCTTCTAAACCATCACTTGCAACTTCCACTGTGTGTCCAAAATCTTCAATTGTTCTTTTTAAAAATTCTCTCCACAACTTACTATCATCAATTACCAATACCTTTTTATTCATAACTTCACCCCTAAATTATATTGTTCCTTAACAATTCTATCAAAATTTCAACAATATTACCATCCAATTTTCCATTCTCTACATCTTTTCTAAGTAAATTTATTATCTCTTCATTTCCATAACCTTTTATCAATAGTGTGCAGCAAACATCTACCGCACTTATTATCTTACTTTCAATAGGTATTTGTTCACATTTTAGTCCTTTAGGATAACCTTTCCCATCGCACCTTTCATGATGGTATAAAACTATCTCTGCAATATCTTTAAAACCTTCAAATTTACTCAATAATTTATAACCATGCTCTACATGCCTTTCAATTGTTTCCCTTTCTTTTCTCGTTAACCTTCCAGGCTTTTTTAGAACCGTCTTGTCTACCATTATTTTTCCAATATCGTGCAAATATGCAGCCCTATACACTCTTTCTACATCTAGTCCCATCTTTTCAGCTACTATTTTAGAAACATTTGCTACCATTTTTGAATGCTTTTTATTTGATAATTTTTCTTCAACTTCTACAAGCAATGTTAAAATTTCTTCAAATAATTTCTCCATTCTCTTTCCATATAATTTTAGATACAAAAAGTTCCCAAATAGTTTTCCAAATATTTGAGTTGCATATTCTGGTATAACTAGTTTTTCATTCACAAACGAATCCAAACAAATACCACCAAACTTTTCGTTATTAACATAAATTGGAATTATATACGAAGATTTTATTTTATTACTACCTAATTTTTCAAATTTATCTTTAAATACACTTTTTTCATTTAATTCTTTAAAGATTTTTCCATCAACAAATCCTTCATACTTTACTGCAACCACATCATCTTCATCTGTAAAAACTATATCTTTTAAAGCATCAGAATAACCTATTTGAGCATAAAATCTGTACTTTCCACCGTCTTTTAAAATAATACTTCCAGCATTTACATCTGGTATTATAGAAATCAACTTTTTTAGTATTTTATGAGCAATTTCCTCTAAATCTTCTTCTGGAACAATATCAGAAAGTATGTCATAAACCGATACAAGTAAATTATTTAATTGTTCAACTTCTTTCCTTAATCTTTCTTCTGAATAAAACATTTCCTGCAGTTCTTTTTCATTGTCCAATACAACCTTTTGAAGATAATTAAACCTTTCTTTGAGTTCATCTAATTCGACAATTCTCAATTCTCTATTAACAGTACTAATTTCAAGATAATTTTGAAAATGGTCCATAGAAGCTTTAAGAATCTTAAGTCCATCTTCAAGTTCTTTTGCAAATTTTACATAAGAATTTTTTAGTCTATAGTATATAATCAAAAATATAAATAAAAATATTCCAAAAACGATTAAAAGTTTAAAAAAACTTGATCTTAAATCTTTGCAAATTACGAAATTATAACCTAAAACCTTTATTGGAACACTAACAAAGAACAATCTATTTTCCTTGACAGGAGAAAAAAACAAACATTCCTTTTCATTTGCTATCAACTTGTTTATATAATCTATGACCGACTCACTGCTTTCAAAACTTTTTTCTTCTACCGCTGATTTTACAAAACTTGCAAAGTTAACTAGATTGTTTTTTTCAAAATTAAATAGTAAAATTGATATGACAGTAAACATCAAGATAAATACTACTAATAAAACATAGTAACCTTTTCTAAGTAATAATATTAATTCATCTTTTAACCTCATATTATCACCCTCTTAACTATTATTTTATCACAAGGAGGCATTAAAATGACTAAAGAAATAAATATTAAAAATGTTAAAATTGGTGGAAAAAATCCGATTGTTATACAATCTATGACTAATACAAAAACCGAAGATATAAAAAACACTTTGCAACAAATTCAAAATTTATACAATGCAGGATGCGAATTAGTTAGAGTTTCAGTCCCCACTTTTGAAGCTGCTAAAGCTTTAAAAACAATAACCAAAGAATCTCCAATCCCAATTATAGCTGATATACATTTTGACTATAAGCTTGCAATAGAAAGTATTAAAAATGGAGCAAGTAAAGTTAGAATAAACCCTGGAAATATTGGAAATGATGAAAAAGTAAAAGAAATTATTAAAGTTGCAAAAGAATATAATGTCCCCATAAGAGTAGGTGCAAATTCAGGATCCATTCCTAAAGAACTTGAGACACTTCCTAAAATTGACGCACTATGCGAGGCTGCATTGAAGGAAGTTAGGTTACTTGAAAAGTTTGATTTTGAAAACATTGTAATTTCAGTAAAAAGCTCAGATGTCATTGAAACGATAAAAGCATACGAAAAAATTTCAAAAATGACTGACTATCCACTTCATATTGGAGTTACAGAAGCTGGAACATACGAATGGGCAATTATAAAATCTTCTGCTGCTTTGGGATATCTTTTATATAAAGGCATAGGTGATACAATAAGGATTTCCATTGCAGGGGATCCCGTAAAAGAAGTTCTGGCTGCAAAAAAACTTTTAATATCTTTAAATCTTAGGAAAGGAATACAAATAATAGCATGTCCTACTTGTGCGAGGACAACAATAGATGTTGAAAAATGGTCTAGTATTATTGAACAAAGATTTTCAAAGGTTGAAAAAAACATAAAAATAGCAGTTTTAGGGTGTGTTGTAAATGGTATTGGAGAAGGAAAAGATGCTGAAATTGGAATTGCGGGAGTTCAAAATGGATTTTTGCTATTCTATAAAGGAAAGATAGTAGGAACTTTCAAAAAAGAAGAAATTTTTCAAGTTCTAGAAGATTATATTATAAAAGTGGAAGAAGAATAAATCTTCTTTTTTGCATAGTTGATATTATTAAATACTTTTCGCCTTTGAAAAACAATAATGTTTCACTACCTATTCTATTCAAAGCGCTTCTTAAAAAATAGGCGTTTGTTGTTGTTTGGAAAATGTATTTACTACTAATATCTATATGCCCTCTATACTCCATATTTTCAGAAAAAGCATAAAAATAAAGCCCTTTTTCATTACCAAATATTTTTAGCCTTGAATATCTTCCAGAAATCATAGCTCTTCTTAAAAATCGTCTTATACTTTTTAAACTAACCCTTAAAAATTCTTCAGACTTTTCAATTTCATTTTCTAATGGTACAAGCTCCAAGTGATCGAGCTCTTCACCACAGACATTAAACAAATAATCAGATGACAAAACCAATTTATTAAGTCCTTCACCAACAATTAATTCTCCACTTTTTATTTCAGATAAAGCCTTTATCAAATGCCGTGCTGAATAATAAGGAATTCTCCATGAATATTCTTTACTTTTCTTATCCCTTACAACATAATTAATGATACTGCCATTTTCTGCTACCATTCTTACTTTATTTCCAAAGTAAAAATCTACGTAACTTCCTTCTTCCAAGTGACTTGATACAAAATCTAGATCATTTACAAATACATTTATAGGAACGTTAATTAATTCCTCATATCTTTCTTCAAAATTCTTGAAAGAAAAACGTTCTGTCTTTAATTTCAAATTCTCATCTTTTGCTTTTAATACAACATAATTCCCATCAGAATAAATTGAGATGTTTCCCGAGAGTTCAAATACAAAAAATTTTAATATATCTAATGGAACAGAAAAAGAAAGAGTTGTCGGATTCATTTCTGAAACTTTTGCCTTTAAACTCAGACATCCATCACTACCATAAAGATTTAAAAATCCGTTTTCATATTTAAATCCAACTATTCTATTTGTTTTTTCAACAGTTCCAACTGTTTTATCAATTAACTTTAACACTCTTTTTAACTCTTCCACGCTTAAAAATACCCTCATAAATTCACCTCTATTTAATTCTACATCATTTATTTAAAAACTCAACAACTTGATAAATCTCCACAAATATGATATAAAATTATAAGGTAAGTTTAGTGGGGGGTTATAAAAATGAAAACTTTCGAGCAAAAATTAAAAATTAATATTTTTCACATAAATCCTTGAAAAAGGGGCTCACTATTGGGCCCCTTTTTCTTTAGCTGTGGGGGAGGTGAAATTTATTTCGGTAAAAGTGTATGATCCTTACCAAAAAAAGCTTTTCTATGAAGAAATTTCTCTACCAAAAAACATATACTCTGAAAATTTAGTTGTCATTCCAACATTTTTTGATTTTCACACCCATGTAAGGCTATTAGAAGGTCAAGAAGATTATGAATCTTTAAAAAAAGCTTGTATAGCTGGTGGTTTTTCAGAAGTTCTAATACAACCAAACACAAAACCAAGACTAGAAAATAGTAATGTTCATGAAAGACACAAAAAACTTTCTGAAAATCCATATGTTAAATTTTACAGGACAACATCATTTTTTGGCTCACAAGAACCAAACAACATAGACATTTTATGTTATTCAACAGATGGCATAGAATACAATTACAATGAGTTAGTAGAAAATTTTTCAAAGAAAAAACCACACCTTCTTCTTGACCACAGTCAAATGTTTGAACACCCGGGAATTTTTTACAAAAAAATAGAAAATCTGCCCAAACGGCCAGTAACAAATGAAGCTGTAGCAGTAGCTAGAACTATATTAACAGGGATTGAATTTGGTTTTAGAGACTTTCATATCCAGCATATTTCATCGATTTACACACTGGAAATGATAAAATTTCTAAAAAAATATGCAAATATAACCTGTGAAGTAACTCCACACCACCTTTTATTAACAAATGAGCATATCAAAAATTCAAACTTTAAAATCAACCCACCCCTTGCTGACCAACAAACAAGAGAATTTTTAATTGAGGCTGTAAAAAACAATTATATAGATATCCTTGCCACTGATCATGCACCACACCCTGACAAAAAAAATGACTTTGAAAAAGATCCATATGGTACTTCAAATATTGAAATTGCATTTTCTGCCTTTTATACTGCCATTGAAGACCTTATGATCGTAATTAACAAACTTTGTGACAGTCCAAGAAGACGATTAAAAATAAAGCCAAAATTCGATTCAGAAAATTTTGTAGTTGTAGATTTAAACCAAGAATTTATAGTTGACAGCAAAAAATTTTACAGTAAAGGAAAAAATTGCGCTTTTGATGGTATGAAATTAAAAGGTAAAGTTATTGGAGTAAAAATAAATGGAAAATGGGGGTTTTGGAATGGAGAATACTTATTTGACTAAGAAAGATGTAATTCAAATAAATGAAGATACATTTATAGTTACATTTAATGAAAAATTTAAATTTGATGAAGGTCAATTTATAATGATTCAAACTCCCTCACTAACAAGAAAACCTTTTATACTTGGAACATGGAAAAGCAATATAGCTGTATCAGTTCAGATAAAAGGAAAAGGAACAAAATATATCGTCTTCGAAGAAAAAAAATTTAAAGCCCACTTTCCATTAGGTAATAAATTCATCCCACCTGCAGGCAATGGCATAGTTATAGCATCTCCGACATGCATTACATTAGCAAATCTTTTACATGAAAAATATTCTTGTAATGTACTTATTGGAAGCAAAAGCAAGATAAATTTCGAACTTCCTTTTGAAAGCGTAGTTGGGAATGAAGATTTTTCCAAAAAAATAAAAACTTTAAAGCCATACGATTGGTACCTAGTAAGTGGTTCAAAACAAATGGAAGAATTTGTTCTTTCAAACATTGAATCCAAAAATGTTTTTGTATCACTTGAAGAATATATGGGTTGTGGTATTGGCGCTTGTAAAAGCTGTGCCGTTTTTACAAAAGATGGTGTAAAGCACGTCTGTACAGACGGACCAATATTTAGGAGGGATATACTATGAATCTAAACCCGCCTCTAGTTATAGCTTCTGGACCGGGAGGAAGTGGAGAATATCTAAGCCTTATAAACCCAAAATATGTAGGTGCATATACGTTAAAAACCATAACTTTAAATCCAAAACCAGGAAACAAATCAAAAAGAATGGAAAATTCGGAAAACTATATAATTAATAGTATCGGTCTTGAAAATCCTGGAATAGAATACGTTATATCAAACATTGAAAAATTCGTACTTAAAGAAACAAAAACAATACTTAGTCTTGGAGGAGATAGTAAAGATGAATACATAAAAATAGCAGAAAAAATAGCTCCATACGCTAAAAAATTTGAGGCAATTGAATTTAACTTTTCTTGTCCAAACGTAAAAAAAGGCGGGCTTTCAATTCTTTCAGACGTAAATGAATGGCAAGAAATTCTTGAAAATGTTCGAAAAATACTTCCAAATTCATTTTTAATTGCAAAATTAAGTATTGAAGGAAATTTTGTTGAAGTCTTATCAAAAAAAGTAAAAGAATTTGGATGGAACGGACTTACACTAATAAACTGTGTTAGAGGTCTTCTAATAAAAGATGGAAAAATAGTTACGGGAGGACTTTCAGGACCAATTTTAAAACCTATAGCATTACGCGCAATATATGAAGTTAGAAAAGTTCTAAAAGATATATACATAATAGCTTCAGGAGGTATATATACAAAGAAAGATGTGGATGATTTCCTTTTAGTAGGAGCAAATGCTATTTCAATAGGAAGCGCGTTATTTAAAGATCCACAAGTTATTGAAGAACTTGGAAAATATTTGAAAGGAGTGGAAAAATGATACCTGTATTGAGTTTGGATATGGAAAGCCCCTTAGAATTCATTGATAAATACGGAAGTTTTGATACTGTAAAGGTAGGACATAACTTGGCTATTTTCGGCAAAAAAATTCTAGATGAATTTGAAAAGAGAAACATCAAAGTAATATTAGACTTGAAATTTTGCGATATTCCTTCAACAGTTTCTAGATCAATTAAAAGCTGGGATCATCCAGCTATAATAGGTTTTACAGTTCATAGTGCCGCGGGAATTGAAAGTGTTAAGGCAGCTCTTGATTCAACAGAAAAAATCATTTTTTCAGTAGTCAAACTAACTTCTCAAGTTGGAGAATTATCAGACTATCTAAAAACAATAGAAGAGCTTGAAAACATAAAAAGCTCGTTTGTTCTTCCTGGCCGTTGGGCAATAAATTTAAGAAAAAAACTCAGTGGCAAATTTTTAGTTCCAGGCATAAGAATGCAAGTCAAAGCTGATGATCAAAAAGATATCATTACATTGGATCAAATAAAGGATATTGCAGACTTTGCAGTTTTAGGTAGAGAAATCTACCTCAGTAAAAATCCTAAAGAAAAAATAGAAAAAATCAAGGAGGAATTAAAATGGAAATAAAAGAAATCCTTGAAAAAACGGGGGCACTTTTGACGGGACATTTTTTACTTTCATCAGGAAATCACTCTGAAAAATATGTCCAATGCGCAAGGCTCTTTGAATTTCCCGAATACGGTGACATGGTAGCAAAAATGCTTGCCGAAAAGATAGAAAAATACAAACCAGATTTAATAATTGGTCCTGCAATGGGAGGAATACACCTAGCATACTCGGTTGCAAAATACCTTAATATTAGAAATATTTTTGCAGAAAGAGAAAACGGCCTTATGACTCTCAGACGTGGATTTAAAATAAATAAAGGCGAGCGCGTTGCAATAGTTGAAGATGTAATAACTACAGGTAAATCAGTAAAAGAAGTAATAGAAATTGTAAATGAGAATGGAGGAGACCTTTGCTGTATTGGCTCAATCATAAACAGGTCTAATTCAAATCCATTCGATGTTCCATATGAATATTTAATAAAATTAGAACTTCCAATTTACTCCCCAGATGAATGCCCTCTCTGTAAAAAAAATATTCCACTTGAAAAACCAGGAAGTAGATTCATTAAAAAATAAACAAAGCGTGGCGTTACGCCACGCTTTATATTTTGTCTAGGATAAAATTATTCACCGTATTCTTCTGCCAAATATTTCTTAATTTGATCATCTGCCGTTTTAATTGCTGTTTCCATATCAACTTTTCCATTCACAAAATCTGAGAACATGTTTCCAACAACTGTTCTAATTTCATACCATACTCCAATTTGTGGATCAAATATTGCATTGTTAATCTGAGTAAGTGGGATTTCTGCAAGAGGATCTGATTTTACATTTTCCTTCCAAATATTTGTTTCAAGAGCGCTCTTTCTCACTGGAATATAACCAGTATTTACTGACCAGAATGCTGTAACATCTGGTGAAATGAGGTATTTCATAAATTCCCAAGCTGCTTTTTTCTCTTCATCAGTTGCATTTGCAAACATAATAACGTCGGTTCCTGCAAATGGAACATTTCTTGTTTTCCAAACAGGTACAGGTGCCCAACCCCAATTGAATTTACCTTTTACAGAGCTCTCAACGTATTTTCTTCCTGCAATTGTATCTATGTACATAACAACCTTTTGTTGGCCAAATGGATCGTTCATGTATCCACCTTGATAATATGCAATACCTTCATCAACTAATTTTCTAACAAAGCTTAAAACATCTCTTGTTTCTTGACTATCTATATTTGATACCCATTTTCCATTTTCCATTCTTAAAACAGAACCGCCTCTAAGTGAAAGAAGAATTTGGAACAAGTCTGCAGTTGTTCTAAATCCAAATCCATATTGATCTGGTTTACCATCACCATCAACATCTTCTGTTAAAACTTTTGCAGCATAGTAAAGTTCGTTAATTGATTTTGGAACATCAACACCGTAAAGTGTTAGAAGATCTGCATTGTAGTATAAAATGTAAAGACTCTTGTTGAAAGGAACAGCATAAATGTCATTACCCCACATACAATTTTTTCTCAAAGGTTCGTATACATCTTCCCATTCCTCTTTTGCAAGACCTATCTTTGGATCGTTTAAAAAGTCATTTAATTTTTGGACAACGCCACTTTGAATTAATTTTGCTGTCCAGTTTGAATAAGCCTGTGCAATTGTTGGAAGTTCCCCAGCTTGTGCACCAGCAAGAAGTTTTTGAGATAAAGCACCGTAATTTCCAACGTAAATAGCTTCTACTTCAATATCAGGATGTGATTCATTAAATGAATTTACAATCTGCTCTAAAGTTTTCCCATGATTTCCACCCATAGCATGCCAGAATACAACTTTAGTCTTTGCAAACGAAAAAATAACAACAAGTGACAATAAAATTACCAATAGTTTTTTCATAAACTTTCCCCTCCTTTTCTAAAATTCCCTGCAGCATTATATTATACCACATTTGAATGTAAAAGGAAAATTAAACATTCTTGCTTTTTCTGATATAATTTTTCTATAAAGGAGCGTGAAATTTTGGAAAAACTAATTTCTAAAAAAATGAATCTAGAAAACTGGCAAGTTAAAAATGCAATATTACTTTTAAAAGAAAATACTATTCATTTTGTAGCAAGGTATAGAAAAGACCAAACCGGTGGATTAAACGAAGAACAATTAAGAGGAATCCAAAACCTATTTCATTACTATGAAAAAGTAGAAAAGGAAAAAAAGAAAATATTAAAAGCACTTGAAAAAGAAAATAAACTCACAATGGAGCTGAAAAAGAAAATCGAAAATTCATACGATTTAGATGAACTTGAACAGATATATTTACCTTATAAAAAGAAAAAGAAATCTAAAGCTGATATTGCAATTGAAAATGGTCTTTTAGAGCTTTACAATAAATTAATAAATAATCCCGAAAACTTTGAAAAAGAAATTCCAAAATATTTTAGCAAAACCTTCGACACAAGAGATAAAGTAATAGAAGGTTTGATAAATATTATTGCTCAAAATTTTTCTCATGATGAGAATATAAGAAAAAGATTAGAATTTCTTATATTTGAATATGGATATTTAAAATGTACTAAAAAAGTTGATTACAAAACAAAATATGACGCCTATGAAAATTTTTCTCAAAAAATTAAAAACCTAAAAGAATACAGTGTGCTATCTATAAATAGAGGAGAAAAGGAAAACATTTTAAAAGTTCAAATTGTACTTGATGATAAATTCAAAAATGAAATATTCAAGCTTACAAAGCTTGATCTTAAAAATGAAGTCATACTAAAAGGGCTTGAGTTGGGTTGGAGAAAATTATTTGATTCTATAAAAAAAAGAATTAGAAACCAACTTACCCAAAAGGCAGAAAATAGAGCCATTGTAATTTTCTCAAAAAACCTAAAACAACTATTACTCACACCACCATTAAAAGATAAAAGAATCCTTGCTATAGATCCTGGAAATAAAACTGGATGTAAAATTGCAGTTCTTGATGAAAATGGGAAATTCCTTGAAAAAGCAATTATTTTCCCAACTCCTCCACACAATGATATTGAAAATTCGGAAAAAATTGTCATAGAATTAATCAAGAAATTTGAGCTAAACTTAATAGTTATAGGTAATGGCACGGCATCCAGAGAAACCCAGAAATTTATAGTAAATACAATAAAAAAATTTAATCTGGATGTAAAGTATATCTTTGCAAATGAAGCTGGAGCTTCAGTATACTCTGTCTCAAAATTAGCTATGGAAGAATTTCCAGATCTTGATCCTACAATAAGAAGCGCAATAAGTATTGGTAGGCGAGTGCAAGATCCTCTTTCAGAATTTGTAAAAATTGATCCAAAATCACTTGGTGTAGGACAATACCAACACGATGTAAATCAAAAAAAGTTGGAAGAAGAACTAAACAACGTTACAAAAGATGTCGTTAATATGGTAGGTGTTAATCTAAACACGGCTTCTGCCAAACTTCTTGAATACGTATCAGGAATTACACCTTCACTTGCCAAAAAAATAGTAAAATACAGGGAAAAACATGGTAAATTTATAGAAAGAAAGCAATTACTAAACATAGAAGGTCTCGGAGAAAAAACATTTGAACAATGTGCTGGTTTTTTAAGAATAATTGATGGAAAAAATCCACTTGAAAAGAGCAGAATTCACCCTGAACAATATGAAATAGCAAATAAAATAATTAGTCTTAATTTAGACAATATTGACATTGAAAAACTTTCTAAAGAATTAAATGTAGGAATATTAACTTTAAAGGACATAATAAACGAGTTAAAAAATCCTGGATTAGACCCAAGAGAATCTATTCCTAAGCCAAAATTATTTGATGATATCTTGACCTTTGAAGACTTAAGAATAGGATTAAGGTTGCAGGGAAAAGTTACAAATATAACAGACTTTGGAGCATTTATTGATATAGGACTCAAAGAATCTGCATTCTTATATAAAAAACTTATAACTAGAGAGCTAAATATTAATGATATTGTAGATATTGAAATAATTGATTTAGATCAGCAATTAAGGCATATAAAAGTTAAATTAATATGATATAATCAAATACAGAGGAGGTGACAGTATGGAATTAAAAGTTTTAACTTTTGTTTTAGGAGATGAAGAATTTGCTATTGATATTATGAAAGTAGATAGGGTAAAAGAATATGAAAAAACCACTAAACTACCAAATTCCAAAGATTATGTTGAAGGAATAATCAACCTCATGGGAGAAGTTATCCCCATTATAAACCTTCGTAAAAAATTCATGTTAGAAGATTTCGAAGATAAGGAAAAATCAAAGATAATAGTTATTAGATTTGAAGAAAATGGCAAAAAGATGGGCTTTCTAGTTGACGATGTAAAAGAAGTTATTACATTAAGTGGAGATCAAATAGATCAAACTCCAGAATACAGCGGAGTATCTGCTGAATTCTTGCTTGGAATTGCTAAACTTGAAGATAGGATGATTTTAATTTTAGATGTTGAAAAAGTACTGAAAAAAGAGGAAAAGCTTGCCATTGAAAATATGATCAAATAAAATACAATGATGGCGGATTGACCCTTATACTAACTTTCGCTGGAAATTTAACCAATAAATCGTTTAAAGTTTGATTTACCTCTAACACTTCATTTGTTTTTATTATAAAATGATGCAAATACAAGTTTCTTATTTTTGGAATAAAAAATTCAGTTGGTCCAAGAATTTGTATATTGTATTTTCTTAGCTCTTTAACCATTTTCTCTGCATTTTTAAATCCACTTTGCTTTTCATTAGAATAAACAACAACTTGAATAATATCAACAAATGGAGGGTAATTTAGAGCCCTCCTTTGGTTTAATTCATAGTCATAATAACCTTCTACGTCTTGTTTGACAGCATATTCTAATACCAAACTTTCAGGATCATATGTTTGAATTAATGCTTTTCCTTTTTCTTTTCTTCCTGAACGGCCAACAACTTGTACAATAAGCCTAAACAAATTAAGAGCGGAATTATAATCAGGCAAGCTTTGAATTGCATCAATATCAATTACTCCAATTAAATTGACAGTGGAAACATCCAACCCTTTTGTTATCATCTTTGTTCCTACCAAAATATTAAGTTCTCCATTGTATAGACCCTTCAAAATTCTTTGAAATAATCTATAATCCTGAATAACTTCAGTATCAACACGCGAAATATTCCTTGCAGGAAAAAGATTTTGAATTTCCTTTTCTATTCTTTCAGTTCCGGCACCCTTTTCTAAAAGCATTATTGAACCACATACTGGGCAAGTTGTTATAACTTCTGTATCATAACCGCATATATGACATTTCAACTTCTCATTAGATTTATGATAAGTTAAGGCAACATCACAATTTGGACACTTTACTACATGTCCACAATTAGTACACATAATAAGTGAGTAGCCCTTTCTCCTTACAAATAACATTACACTCTTTGAATTATCCAATTCGTTTTTTATTTCATCTACAAGTTTTTTAGAAAGATGATATGTCACTTTTTCCTCTTTCTTCATATTTATAATTTCAACATCAGGAAGATGTGAACCATACCTCTTTGTCAACTTACAAATTTTCATTTTATTTTTTTTTGCCTTCAAATAATGATCAAGCCTTGGTGTTGCGCTTCCAAAAATAACTGGACCATGGAACTTATCGGCAAGATAATTTATATCGTACACTACTTCACCATCTTGATAATAACTTTCATCATGTGCTTCATCGACGATTATTAAGCCATAATTATGAGGTATAAAAAATGCGCTTCTTGTTCCAACTAAAATATCAATTTTTCCTTTTATAGCCTTTAGCCAAACATCCACCTTTTGACTTTTTGTTAAATAGCTATGATAAACTTCTACCTTCAAATCTGGAAATCTAGAATAAATTCTAGAAAGTGTTTGCTCTATTAGTGATACTTCTGGAACAAGATATAAAACTTTTGTATTTAACCTTTCTATAACTGAAAGATATACTTCTGTTTTACCACTACCTGTAACACCATGCAACAATACTTTGGACTTACTCTTAACAATCTCTTCAACAACTTTCTCTTGTTCTTCATTAAGAACAACTTTTTTAATCTTTTCCGGAATATTCTCATATATTTCAATTAATTCCTTTCTTTTAAGTTGCAAAATTACATCTTTATTAATATCTAAAAGCTCTTTTAATTCTTTATAAGAAACGATTTTATTTAAGAAAAGATAGTCAATTACTTTTTTCTGCTTCTCTGTCAATCTTTTAGTGCTTATCTCTTTTAAATCTGCTTTTAACTCCAAATAAATTTCCTTTCTTGGGGTGGGAACTTTCAATTTAAAATCCTTAAACACAGATATTGTTCCATCTTTTAAAAATTGCTGTAATTTCTTTTCACCAAATTTATTTATAAATTCATCCAAGGTAAACTCTTCAAAACCATAAAGAGGGTTATTAAATTTTACCCTTTGAACAAAATAGTTTTCTATGCCTTTTGGAAAACATAAATCAAAAAGCTTGCCAACAGGCGTGTTATAATAAAACGCAGCATCTTTCAAAGCATCAACTAACCAGCTTTTTAAAAAACTCTTCCCATCTAGTTTTGATTGAAAAACTAATGTATCTTTATCTTTATTGAAACTGTTATTAACTTCTCCCAAAACATATCCTATTGTTTTTTTTCCTTTAAACTTTACTATAATTCGTTCTCCTTTTTCCAACGGTATGTTTGACTGACAGTAAAAAATTTTCTTTAAAGAGGAATTGGACAAAGCTACTTGATATAACAGAAAAATCACCTCATTATTTTTTGATTCTATGTTTATTTTATCATAAAAAAAAGTGGCTCCTTAAAAAAATGAAAGCCACTTTTTTATCAGAAATTATATCACTTTTGATTGTCTTTAAATACCCTATAATCAACAGGTACATAATTTACAGAAGGTCTTCTCTTTCCTGATTGTTTATAAAGACTCATTAGCAAATAAATCTCATTTGGCATATCTGTAGAAACTTTTAGTCCAAGTTCTCTTGCTTTTTCCACTGTAATTGGATAATCATGTGTCCAATATCCGCTTACAAGTTTGTCAGCCAAATCTTCAGCGTTTTCTTCATATTTTTCTTTTAAAAGATTAGTTACATATTCTTTCATTTGTTTCATTGCTTTTTCTGCTACATCTGCTAAAATCAACGTCTGGTCATCTATTTTGTTTATATCTTTCTTTTTAACAACAGACAAAATAGAAGCAGCTGGATACTGTCCTAGTTGAGGATCAATTGGTCCAAGAACCGCATTTTCATCCATTACAATTTCATCAGCAGCCAAAGCTATTAAAGTTCCACCAGACATTGCATAATGTGGAACAAATACAGTTACTTTTCCTTTATGCTTTTTCAAAGCATTTGCAATTTGCTCAGCAGCTAATACTAACCCACCTGGAGTGTGAATAATTAAATCTATTGGCATATCATTTGGAGTCATCTTAATAGCCCTTATCAATTCTTCAGAATCTTCTATATCTATATACCTTCGAATAGGAAGGCCAAAGAAATTGAGGGATTCTTCCCTATGTATCAATGTTATAACTCTACTTCCTCTTTTTTTCTCAATAGCTCTTATTAGCCCATCTCTTGAAGAATGCAAAGACAAACTTTTAAATAATGGTGCAAAACTTGAAATAATCAATACCATCCAAAAAATTTGAAAAATAATAGTAAACAAATCTCCCATCTTTCCACCTCTTTCTATAATTGCTCTACTCAATTATATCAAAAAAAGCAAGGCATGACGCCTTGCTTTTATTATCTTCCTAAATAAATTATCTAATTGGTTTATCTTTTGTTGCTTCTTCAAGTGCAAGAAGTCTTTCCCATCTACTTGTTACATATTCTTGCAATTCATTGATTATTTCATCAGCATCTGGTCTCTTCAAGAGAGGTCTAAATCTTCCTTGTTTTTCAATGAATTCTCTAACTGGTTTTAATTCTTTTACTTTCTTTGTTACTCTATATACTCCTCTTTCTACTTCATACAATGGCCAATAACCAGTTTCTACTGCAAGTTTTGAAATCTCAACTGCTTTATCATCATTAACTCTCCAGAATCTTACACATGGAGACATTGCAGCTATAAATGATGGGCCATCAAAGTTTAGTGCTTTTTCAATTTTTTTGAAGAAATCCATTGGTTCAGAAGTAGATACTGTTGCAACGTATACATTTTCGTGAGCAGCCATAATTTCTACAATGTTCTTTTTAAGCTGAATCTTACCAGATAATTTTTTACCTACTGGCTGTGTTGTTGTTTGAGAGCCTGGAGGTGTAGCACCTGATCTCTGGTTTCCAGTATTCATATAACCTTCATTATCGTATACTATATAAATAAATTTGTGTCCTCTCTCAACTGCACCAGAAAGTGCTTGAAGACCGATATCGTATGTTCCTCCATCTCCACCAAATGCAAAGAATGCATATTTTTTGTTTGGATCAACAAGTCTTCCTTTTTTCAAAAGGGCCCTATATGCAGTTTCTACACCACTAACTGTTGCTGCAACATTTTCAAATGCATTATGAATATATGGAACATTCCATGCTGTGTATGGATAGATTGTAGTTGAAACTTCCATACATCCTGTTGAAAATCCAACAACTGGTGTATAACCAAGTGCTTCAGCTGTCATAAGGGCAAATTTTGCTACATTTGGAGCAGCACAACCTGGGCAAAGTCTGTGACCAGATGTTATACCAGGGTGTTTATCTGCAAACATTGTTGCAAGTTGCATTATATTTAAAGCCATCAATTACACCTCCTTATTCCCTGAGTCCTAGGTATCTTTCTTCATCAGCTATTAAGTTACCACTAAATGCATCTTCAAATGCTTTTCTAATGTGCTCAATCTTAATATCTCTTCCACCAAGTCCATAGACATAACTTCCGATTTGTGGTTTTACAGCAACTTCATAAAGTGCACTCTTTACAGCCTCATATAGAGGTGCTTCTGCACCAAATGATGCTGCTCTATCTAATACAATAACACCTTTTCGACCATTTAGTAATTCCTGCAATTCATTCTTTGGGAATGGTCTAAAGATTTGTGGCTTTATTACTCCTACTTTGTGTCCTTCTTCTCTTAAAAGATCAACAGTATATTTAATCGTTCCTGCTGTTGAACCAAGTGCAATCATTATGTACTCTGCATCATCAACTTTATATTTATCAAGAAGATCATATTTTCTTCCTGAAATCTTTGCAAATTCTTCTGCAACTTCTTTAAATACTTTTTTAACATGTTTCATTGCTTCAATTTGTTGCCTTTTGTGTTCAAAATAATAATCATATAGATCTAGTGGACCGTGTGTTACTGGATGCTCTGTATCAAGAAGTGGATACATAACTTTTGGCTCACCAACAAATTTCCTTGCTACTTCATCATCTAAAAAGTCTACTACTTCAACACCATGTGAAATAATAAAACCGTCAAAATTTACCATAACAGGCAATCTAACATCTTCATGTTCTGCAATTCTTATTGCCATTAATGTAAAATCATAAGCTTCTTGAGCATTTTCTGCCCAAAGTTGAATCCATCCAGAATCTCTTTCTGCCATAGCATCACTGTGGTCACAGTGAATGTTAATTGGTCCTGAAAGAGCCCTATTTGCAACAGCCATAACAATTGGAAGCCTTGAAGATGCTGCTATGTATACAATTTCGTGCATCAATGCAAGACCATTTGCTGCTGTTGCTGTCATTGCACGAGCACCTGCTGCTGCTGCACCGACAACAGCACTCATTGCACTATGTTCACTTTCAACTGGGATCATTTCAGTTTCTACAACACCATCTGCAACAAATTGCGCAAAATATTCGACGACAGGTGTTTGAGGGGTAATTGGGTAAGCTGCAACAACATCAGGATTTATTTGACGCATAGCATTTGCAATCGCTTGCGCGCCAGTAACTGCTTGTCTATTTTTTACTTCTGGCATTTCAGGCACCTCCTTAGTCTTGGAATTCCGTTTCAGGTTTCATAACAATTGCTCTTTTTTCTTCAGGAAGGTTATCATTTGTTTTTGGACATACATTTGCACAAAGTCCGCAACCTTTACAGTAATAATAATTGTATCCTTTCATTTTTGGCTTTCCATCTACAACTTCAATTACAATTGCTTGATCAGGACAGTAAAGCCAACACATCATACAATGAATACAATTTTCTGGTTGGTGAACGGGTCTAATAACTCTCCATGTTCCTGTTTGATATTCTTTTGCAGTAGCGGGTTTATCTATAACTCCGCCAATTGGAATATCTTTCCATCCTTTGAGTTCAGCCATTGCATTTCACCTCCTCAAATCCACGGCGAAGGGCTCTAACATTTGCTTCTACAACTTCTTCAGGGAATTTTTTAGCAAATGCCTTTTTAATTCTTTGTTCTACACTTTCAAGTGTTATTATTCCTGTAACTTTTGCAATAGCACCTAACATAACAGTATTTGGAATACCTCTTTTAATTTCCTCAAGTGCAATATCTGTTGCAGCAATTGTACAAACTTTCCCTTTTGCTCCAAGTTTCTGTCTCACATATTCAGCATCTTTAACGGTATTTACTATAAATACAGTGTTTTCATCTGTTCCTTCGGTAAGCATTGGTTGTCCTAACATGGTATCATCAATTATAACTACAACATCTGGATTATCAACTGAACTATGGACTAAAATTGGTTCATCGGCAACACGATTAAAAGCCTTCATTGGTGCTCCTGTTCTTTCTGCACCATATTCTGGGAAAGATTGAACGTATTTTCCCATTTCAAGAGCTGCCTCTGCAAGCATCTGGGAGGCACTCTTTGCACCTTGCCCTGCTCTTGCATGCCATCTAATCTCAAAATATTTTGCGGGCACTGTTATCTCCCTCCTTACAAAAAAGATTTTTTAAACACTAAAACAAGTATAGTTTGTATCTAAATGTCAATAATGTGAAAGTATTCCCATGACTATTTTACCACCTAAAAGGATATTCTACAAACGTAAAAAAGTTTCAAATGTGTTTTTGTTCTGTTAACAACTATGGATTAATTAATTTTACTTATCTGTTTTCAAATACATTGTATAATCAATATCAGAGAAAATATCATCTGTCCATTCATAATATGAAAGTTTTTTTGTATCTACTTTCCCGTTATTAACCATGTCATATAACTCCAAAAAGCGCTTTATGTGAGTTTTAGTCCTATTAACAGCATATTCAACACTTGTCCTTGTTGTCATTATAAACGCCCAATCACTTGATTGAGCAAGCAATAATTCTCTGGCCATTTGATTTAATGCCCTTCTTATTTCAGGTTCAACCTCATCCTTGTTAGGATACTTTTGTGCAAGTTCAGTTATTTTTTCTACCATTTCGTGAAGATGGGGATAAATCCAATCGTTGGTTCCATTCAACCACACTTCATTGTATCCATTTGCACCCCATGTAGAGGTGGCAGGAGTTGCAATCTGTACTTTTTCTACTATATCTACAACATCAGAAGCCTTTAATGTTCTTACCAAAGAACTTTTTGAAGCCTGTCGCATAAATTCTTCAAGGAAGATTGGGCCTTCATACCACCAATGGCCAAAAAGTTCTGCATCAAAAGGAGCGACTATGACTGGTTCAATTCCATTAAACAAGCTAATCAATTTTTTAGATTGTTGCTCTTTCTTTCTTAAAAAATCCATAGCATGCTCTTTTGCTGCCAGAATTGCTTCATCTATATCGTAAAAATCCTTTTGATTTTGAGGAGTTTGTTTACTGGTTATTTTATGATACTTAATTCCTGTATTCATCCTAACTCCACTTGGATCAATATATGGTTTTATGTATTCAAACTCTCGATCAAATCCTATATCTCTATAAAATTCTCTGTATCGTCCATCACCAGGATAACCTATTTCTGCGCTCCAAACCTGCTCACTACTTTCTGGATCTCTAGCAAATACAAAGACATTATTTGGAGTAATTATAGGTCTGTAAACACCATATTTAGGTCTTTCATCAGCATACCAAAAACCGTGAGAATCCACAAAGAAATATTCGATTCCATATTCACTAAGATACTTATCAAGTCCAGAAAAATAGGCAGATTCTGCAAGCCATATTCCTCTTGGTTTTCTTCCCATATGTTTTTCATATGTTTTAATTCCCTGTTCAATCTGAGCCCTAATTGCTTGAGGATACATTTCCATTAACGGAAGAAAACCATGTGTTGCATTACAAGTTATTATATCCAATCTATCTTTTTCCAAATACTCTTTAAATCCGTTCAATATATTTCCATTGTATACATCTTTAAATATATACAATATTTCTTTTAAATCCTCATAATAATACTTTGCCATTTTATGTTTTTTTGGATTTTCACTTTTTGTTCTTTCTATTTCTTTTCCAGCAAGTTCAATTAACTTTGTCATCCTATTTATGTACTTTTCTTGTAAAGATTTATTTGCTAGCATTTCCATCAAAGGTGGAGTAATTGACATCGTTAGATTAAATTTTATCCCTTCTTTTTCAAGTCGCTTAAACATTCTAAGTAGCGGAACATACGTCTCCGTTATAGCTTCAAACAGCCAATTTTCTTCAAGAAAGAATTTATACTCTGGATGATGAATATATGGCAAATGTGCATGCAAAACAAATACAACATTTCCCTTTGGCATAATCACATCCCCCTTCCGCTTCTGAGCCTGCTAAAGAGCTGCCAAATAGATTCTTCCTTGGACAAAGGATTGTTGTTAAAAATAGATCCTGGAATGGTTTCAACTTCTTTTACTAAAACACCATCTGAAGGGGTAACTATTTTTCTCTTTTTCCTTATATCCAGCCATCTTTCACGTGTGCTTTGACTTGGAGAATTTGGGGGAGTTTTACAAAGATTGGAACGTATAATTGGGTGAAATTCTCCATCGGGGGATACATATCCTAACTCTGCAAGATAATCTGCATTCGGCATAGGAACATTAACATAGTTATTTTTCATTGTTCTTAAATCAATCGAAATTTCAAAAGTTCGATGTGCATTATTACCATTGAAATCTATGAAAGTTACATCATATATTCTTAATACGATTCTAAAACCATTTGGAAGATTCATTAAAGATTCTCTAGTTTTGTCAGAAAGGTCCCAATAAACATGTAACCAATTTGGATTTACCGGTAAAACAACAAGCTTGTTTTTATTGTAACTTTCTGGAAGTTTAATATCCTCTTCTTGCTTAATTTCTTGATCTTCTTTTACATTATTTGCAGAATTTGCCGAACTAGGTCTCTGAATTTCCTGAAGCTCTTGCATTTGATTAATGTAACCCTCTATAAGTTTAATTACTTCTCTTTTTTTCATCATCCTTTTTACCTTTAAACCCAAAATTCTTGCCTGAGATTTTAACTCCTGAATGGTCGGATTTGAATCTAACCATCTTTTTAACTTTTCTATATTTCCATCAACCATCTTACTCCCCCCTTTTACTAAGAATTTTGTAAACTTTTAGTAAATATTTTTTCAATAAAAATTATAACATTATAAAAGAATGTTGTAAACTGTTGTATGGAGGAGTAAAAACGCTATATTTTTGAATATTTTATGATAATATCGTATAAAATGCTAAAAAAGATTATTTTTAATATTATCAATTAATTTTCTTGCAGTCGGAGTAGCAGCAATTCCACCCTCACCAGTTTCACGTAAAGATTCAGGAAGACTTTTTCCTACTTTATACATTGCATCAATAACTTCATCCAATGGAATTACGCTTTTTATTCCTGACATAGCAAGTTCTGCGGAAGAAATTGCCAAATTAACTATATTTCCATTTCTTTTTACACATGGAACTTCTACAAATCCACCTACTGGATCACAAACAAGGCCCATAAGTGATTTAAGCGCAAGTGCTGCTGCATTACCTGCAACATCAGCGGATTTTATAAAAAAATAAGAAAGCCCTGCAGCTGCCATTGCTGCGGCAGCAGCAATTTCTGCTTGACAACCTCCCGCCGCACCGGAAAGTGTTGCTTTTTTTGCAATAACGTTTCCTACACCACCTGAAACTATAAATGAATTTAAAAGATCTTCAAAACTTGGGTTAAATAATTTATACAAGGAATAATATACTCCTGGAATAATTCCCGAGGAACCCGCTGTAGGACACGCAGCTATTCTTCCCATTGAAGCATTGCTTTCTGCAATTGAAAGTGCTGTTGTAGTAGCAATATAATTGAACTCACCCATTAATTTTGGAGAATAATTCCTAAATTTAAATGCATTTTCTCCAGTAAGACCTGTTAAAGTTTTTTGTTTTTTACCATACTGTTTTTCTGATTCTTCCAAAATTACTTTTAAAATATCCCCTAGCATATTCTTAAGATTTACTGGATCATCACCATTCTCAAGCATTTCAAGTGTTAATATAACTTCATGAAGCTCCATATTTTTCGACATTTCACTTATTTCTTTCCAGGTCATCAATAGTCCCTCCCAATAAAATAGCATTCATAAACGTATGGAATCTTTGTAATTTCTTCTAAATTGTCTATAGGCTCATCAAGTTCCACAATTGTTAGCGCCCTCTCAAGTAAGGCATTTATTCTTCTTAAATATAGATTTGCAACATTAACATTTATCGCATCAAGAATTTTCTCAAGTGCCTTTGGAATATCTTTGTTAACAATAACAAGTGTGTCATAGTCCCATGACAAATCACAGGGAACAGAATCTATATTTGTAATTTTTATATCTCCACCACCTATTGATGAACCTTCTATTTCATGGGAGATGCCATCAACTTCAAACTTTATTCTCACAGTATTTGGATGTACTTCACCCAAATCCTGAATTTCAAAAGAATACTCAAGACCTCTTTCATTTGCAATTTTAAATGCATCTTTTATTCTTGGATCATCCTGTTTAAATCCCATTATCCCAGCAAGAAGAGCCCTATCCGTTCCATGACCCTTGTATGTTTTTGAAAAAGAACCATGAAGTAAAAATGTAACTCTATCAGGAGTTTTTCCAACTAATTTATAAGCAAATCTTGAAATTTTCAATGCTCCCAAAGTATGAGAACTCGATGGTCCTACCATCACTGGACCAAGGATTTTCAACAGACTCATATGATTCACCTCACTTTTTATATCTTGATTTTATCATTTAATATGATAAAATTAAATATGTAATTGGGAGGTCGTCTAATGGCAGGACTGCGGACTCTGGATCCGCCAGTGGTGGTTCGAATCCACCCCTCCCAGCCAGAAATTGCCCCTGTTAGGGGGCAATTTTTTCTAGTATTTCAACAAGTTTAATATCAAATTTTCCATTTTCACTATCTTGTCTTAAAATTTTCAATACCTTTTCTTTCGGCCATGGTTCTTTATAAGGTCTTTTTGCAGTTAAAGCATCGTAGACATCAGCAATGGCAATTATTCTTCCAAAAAGACTTATTTCTCCATTTTTCTTTCCATAAGGATAACCAGTTCCATCAAGTCTTTCATGGTGCTCTAAAGCTCCAGAAATAATGTCATAAGTTGTATGTTTTATTTCTTCTAAAATTTCTGCACCCATTACAGTATGTGACTGAATAATTTTATATTCTTCATCTGTTAATTTCCCCTTTTTTAGCAACAAGCTGTCAGGAATACCAATTTTTCCTACATCATGTAAAATTGCAGAATATTCTATCTGTTCAAGGGTATGTTCAGAAAAACCAAGTTCTTCTCCTATTAACCTTGAAATATACGCTACATTTTTAGAATGCATATGTGTATATTTATCCCTTTTATCTATCATTGTAGAAAACGCAAGAATTATGTTTTTAAACAGCTTACTAAACTTTTCATGTTCCCATGTACTCAATAACTTCTTTCCTATTAACTTTGCAAATAATTCAACTATCTTTGCGTCTCTATCATTAAATCCATCCTCTTTATTTAAAACCTCAATTACTCCAACTTTTTCTTGATCTGAATATATTGGTGCACCTACAATATTTTTAGTTTTAAACTTTGAAACTTTATCAACTTTCTTAAAGTGTGGAGCTTTAGAAAGGTCGTTAAAAACCATAGCTTTTCCACTTTTATATATTGTCCCAGCAATTGATTCCATAGGGACTGGTATACTTTCTATCTTTCCGCTCGCCTTTCCAACAGTAACAAGAAATTGCAAGTGATCATCTTTTAAAAGTAACACAGAAGCAGCTTCTGCATCTAAAATATTGCATATACTTTCCTGAATATTTTTTAGCAAAGTAGAAAGTCGCAATGAACTATTAAGTTTTGCAGCCATAAACGAAACTTTCTCAACATCATCTAATATTTTTAGACTTTTTTTCTTTGCATGCCTCACAAGCATTTTCAAAATCGAATAGTTGATATCTTTCTCTAAAAGATAAAACTCAATGCCATCTATATTAACCTTTATCTTACTTTTTTTTCCAATTATTTCCTTATCAATAATGTACCCAGATACCCAATAAGGTGCATACAATCTATCACCTCCAAAGATCCACTCCGATAATTACATTTTCATTCCACTTTTCTCCATCCCACATAAATATTACTCCTGCTGAGAATGATTCTCCAGCTAAAGGATAAATAATTTTTAAATAAGATGTTGTGTCTAAACTGAACAAACTTCCTTCAAATGGTGTTTTATCAAAGTAATATCCAGCTATAGACAAACCACTAAAAGTTCCAATTTGAGGAATTGATATCTCAATTTGTCCTTCAAGAGTAGAGCTTGAAAAATTGGTTAATGTTCCATATAGATATAATTTACCCTTAGCAAAACTTGTATCAAAGTCAAAGCCAGAAAGATATCCTGAGGAACTTTTACTATCCATAGCTGGTAATTTATTAGTACTCTTTAAATAAGAGTAGTTATTATTAAAATAGAAAGGTACAAATCCATCTAGGTAATAATATATACCTGCGGTTAGATTAACAAATGAAAAGTTACCATAAAAGCCTGCAAAGCTTCCTAATGAATAGTCATTTAAGCCATTTTCAACAGACAATTCTATTCCAAAATCAAAGTTCTTAAAAATTTCTTTTTTCAAAAATAGTGAATATGCAGATTCAACCGGCGTTGCAGAAATATCTTCTAGGAAAGCTGAACTTGCCTGCGTATCAATAGTAACACCTACACCAATGCTTGATTCTCCAATAAATGGTAAATTAAATTTTATGCTAGCCTCAGCCAAGAAAATAGAATCAGACGTTAAAAATTCAATTGGATAAATCTTTGAAAGCTCATACGGTAGTCGAGCATACAACAAAAATTTATCACTATCATATTCAATATCAAAACTCTTTGAAAATGGGTTGTAATAATTTCTAGTTGTAAATCCAAGCCCAAGTGACTTTGGAAGCATATTACCGTATCTAAAATCCACATTAAAAATTTTAAAGGCCAAAGAGTTTAATGTAAGTCCATTGATTATATTTGTACTTGGATTATCCGAAGGAAGTCCATAATACAAATTACCTGAAACATCAGTAGAATACGCAGTAAATCCAACTCCAACTCTTACTAAACCAAAATCAAACTCAGGAGCTATCGAATAAACCATATAATAATCATTACCTTTTCTAACAGGTCCAACAGAAACTGGAGGAACGCTCGGTTGTATAGACGTTGTTTTCTCTTTTTCCTTAACCTCTTCTTTTTTAGTTGTTGGCTTTTCGGGCATCACTTTAACAAATTCCTCTTCAGGTATATCTACCTTTTTCGGTTTTTCAAATGATTCTAAAGCGTATCCTTCTTTAACCGGTAAAACCTTTCCATCTGAAAAATAGGCAAACACTGATCCTTCGTACGTTAATATTTTTCCATTTTCAAAAACAGCAAATCTTGTTCCTCTAACACCTGCTGTGACACTCTCGGTTTTTATTCTAAACTTTGAAAACTTATTCAAAAGCTTTTGAACTATATTATAACTTTTTCCTTTTTTTAGGTCCATTACTATGTCAACTACACCTTTGTCGTATCTAATTCTTTCGAATAAAACCTGGGAATTTTCTAGTATTTTTGATACACTACCATCTTCAAACTCTACTTCAACAAAGGAATTTTCCATTGTTAATATTTCGTCTCCTTCTTCAATTACCGTCTCAGATGTTATTGAATTCCAAAGGTCTCCTTTCTTAATTGCAACGTGTCCAGAAAAACTTTTGACCTTTGCAAATGATTTATTTTTTACCTCTTCACTACTTTTAACAAAGTAAATAGTTATCGACGTTGACTCATTCGATGTTTTGAAAATAAGAGTGTCACTCGCTTCAATTAAAGGAGCAATGTAATAAACATATGAGTCTCCAGCAATTCCATCAAATACCACATCAGCTGGTTCAAAACCACCAAGACTAAATTCAACAAATACTGTTTTATCAGAAATCACCTTTATTCCTAACGGGCTTCCAACTTCTACAACTGTTGCATCAGGTATAACTGTAAGACTTGCAAAAATTGAAATTGAAAATAAAACTATAAGGAGAAAAAGTATTTTTTTCATAATAACACCTCCATAAAAATTATGGTCGATATGATTGAAAGAGCCCAGGAAATTACCTGATAACTTTTTAAAAAGTAAAGTGAAAAAAACCCTGTCAATAAAGTATATACTGAATAAACAAGGGGTCCAAAAATATAAAAGATAGGGCAAAGTCCTCTAACAATGTAGCCTACAAAATCACGCTTATATTCACCAACATTATTTTTTAGAATAAAAGTGTAAATTCCAAGAAAATAGGCATTAAAAATAGCAGAAATTAAAATTACTGCAAGTTTATTTGGAATATAAAAAAAGGTTTGAGTTGAAAAAATAGAAGCTAGAAAAAGTGTAAAAATATGCATCAATTGATCTATCAAATAGTATTTTGGACTCTTAAAAAATGGCTTATTATTATTTTTGTATTTAAAAAAGTCAATAAAAAAATGAGAAAGTGTTACAAAAGAAATTATGTATATTGAATTAATATTAAAGTCTTTTCCCGCAAAAAAAGCAACCTGACTAAAGAAAATTAAAATTATGTGCATCAAAAGAACTTTTAATTTTTTTTGCTTGTAAGATGCTATAAATTTATTTTGAAGTACATAGTCTCCAACAAGATGTCCAAGAAACAAATGTATAAACCTATCCATTCTTTTTCATCTCCTCAATGAGCTTTTCATCGTATTTCCCTTGCAAAGCATCAATTGGAGTTTTATTTTCAACAACTTCCAAAACTATTCCAATAATTTGGGCTAATAGTGGAACATTTTTAACTTTTAATGGGCCACTTCCATCCTTCTTTTCATGATGATACAAAACTGCTTTTAATATTTGATCTGGAATATCTTCTATCTTACTTAATATTTCATACCCGTATTCCACATGTTTATTTAAAATTTCTAAATCTTCTTTACTAAGTTCCTTTTTAGAAAATACATAATCAGGCACACCTATTTTCCCTAAATCATAAATTTTACTTGCAATCTTCAATATATCTTTTGGAATATTAAATTTTTCGCCAATGGCTATTATTTTATTTTCTATCTCTTTCTGCAATTTTTCATCAACGTTTATCTTCTTAGTGAGTGCTTTTGATAAAGCTTCTAAAGTACTATATAAAAGTTCAGAAACTCTCATCTTTAATATAAAACCTTCTAATATGGAAGTTATAGCATCAGAAATTGCAAGAAAGTTTAGAATAAACTCAGAACTTAAATTTCCTTTTAAAATAATAGTTCCAAGCCTACCGGCAGTTTTACTATATATTGGAAAGTAAAATGTATTATTACTAAATTCAATTTCAAAATTATTTTCGTCATATAATACATCGTCAAGATCCCATACCTTTTTCATAGCATTTAGAACATCATCTAAATTGTTTGAATTTATTATTTTCGAAATTATATTTTCTGAAAATTTTGGATCAAAAATTTCAAAAAAATTTGCTATAAAATAAAGTGTTTCATAATCAGGTAGTGCATCATATATTTCTATAGTATGATCTTTTATATCAAGTTTTAAAATAACTTTTTTTCCTGCTTTTCCAAAACTGTCTACAACCAAGTTCTTAAACTCAAACATTCTTCTCACCCTTTAATTCATATAATTTTAACGGCATGCTCTTCCCTTTAACACGATATTCTCCAAGAAAAATAAACTCAAATTTTTCTTTTGCAAGTTTGTAAACACTTTCAGAAACAATTACATTTGCTGGCAGTTCTCGCGTTAAGTGTTCTATCCTTGAACAAGTATTAACAGTATCTCCTATGCTTGTATAATCCATTCTAAAAGGTGCTCCAATGTTACCTACAATTGCTGGACCAAAATGAATTCCTATACCGCTATCCAAATTCATATTATTCTCACTGTTAAATTTTCTTAATTCTTGTCTCATCTCAAGTGCACATTTTAAAGCCCTTTCAATATCATCCTCAAAACTAATTGGTGCACCAAAAACAGCCATTATGGCATCTCCAACAAATTTATCAATTGTTCCATTATATTTATTTTTTATTATGTCACTCATTCTGGTTAAATAACTATTTAACAACTCAACTAATTCTTTTGCATCAAGTTTTTCAGAAAGGCTTGTAAAGCCTTTTATGTCTGAAAAAAGTACAACAATATTTCTTGTTTCTCCACCAAGTGTTAACTTTCCACTTTTTATCAAATAATCAGCTACATTATCTGGAACATATCTATATAGATATTCTTTGATTTTCTTTTTTTCTTTATTCTCTTGAATAAGATTCTTTGAAATATTTGTAGTACTTAAAATAATACAAGAAACTACCGGAAAAAAGCTATCTAGATACACTTGATTTAAGAATAACATATATGAAACTAGAAAAATTAATGGTACAGAAAGAAGAGCCAAAATATTTACTTTTATATTTTTTGACCTTGAAAACAAAAGAACATAAATAATTGCTAATGTAGTAAATAATAACCTCAACCAAGTTGATGCTCTAATTAAAGTATCACCTGATAGCATATTTTGAATAGCAGTTGCATGAATATAAACTCCAGGAGTATTGTTTGAAAATGGAGTTATTCTAAGGTCATACAATCCTTTAGCAGTTGCTGTGTACCCAATAATCACAATTTTATTTTTAAAGATATCTTTGTTAAAATTCCCCGTTTCAATATCATAAAATGAAATTTCTTTAAATATATTATTTCCATAATAAAAAATTTTAAAAAGGCCATTTAAATCAAAAGGAATTTTTAAATCTTTTATTTCAACTATTCTTTTGTCAAAATCAACTATTAAATTTGTTAAATCTGCATTTTTAAACATTGCAACCGCCAAAACATCCATATGAGGTAAAAATCCTGAAGAAATTCCCATTTCATTGGCCCATAACTCCTTAAAAAACAAAGGTAAACTTCTTACAACGCCATCTACATCTATTTCACCAATTTCATATGTTGCAGAAGGAACAAGTGATGAAAACTTCAATATAGGCGGGCGGACTTTGTAAATTTCAATGGGTTGTATGAAATCTAGGCTTTTAAAATTTTTCATTTTGTAGGTATAATTTAGGTAAGTAATATTATTTTCAAGTTTTTCTTTGATCTTTTCATTGTACTTTTGATATGTATCTTTTTCATTTATCAGATAGGTACCTAAAATCACATTTTTGTATTTTGAAATAATACTTGCAAAATAATTATCGTACATTGGATTTGTTTCATCTTCTTCTGTAAAAGACACATCAAATACAACAACTTTTGCCCCAGCATTAAATAAATTCTTAACAACCTTTCCATAGTGGTGCCTTGACCACGGCCATACATCCTTTTCTGCTTCAAGGGAAGTTAAAGAATACTCATCAATTCCAACAATTACAACATCAGGAGATATGTTAACTAAGCCCCTTATCCTATAAAACAGATCCATAATTTTTAATTCAAAAAAATCTATAAAAGGTACTTGAAACAATAAAAATAAACCATAAACAATAATGAGAATCGCTGATAAATAATATAATATTTTCATACTATAATTCTACCACAAATTAATTAAAAATATACCGGTCTATCAATTTCAAAATGCATTCCTCCATTTTTACGCCCTCTTATTGCAATTAACTCTGCCTTTTTACCATATGCGATACACATCTGCTGAGGTGTTAATCTATATTTTAAAAGAATATTGTTAAACAGAGGAAAAATATAAGGTGCGACAACTGTCACAAAAGTTCCTCGATTTCTCAACAAAAAAGAAGCAGATGATATAAAAATTTCTAAAAGTTCTTGATTTGATTTTCTTGAAATTTCCCTTATTTTATTTTCAGAACTTGAAGAGAAATGGTAAGGTGGATTAAAAACTACCATATCAAAACTTTCCGCAGAAAAATGATTTTTTACATCTTTAAGATCTAAGTTAAAAAAATCCACATTATAAACATTGTTCAACTCTATAGCTTTTACTGAAGCATTAAAAAGCTCTTCTTGTACTTCAATTCCCTTAACTTTTAAGTTATAATACTTCGAAAGTCCAAAGCTTACAAAACCTGTCCCACTACCCAATTCACATACATTCTTAATGTCGCTTGTTGGTAATGAATACCACAAAAGAAATACCGACGCATGCGTCGGCTTATGTCCACCAATATCAATAGTTTTAATATCCCTTCCAAGATTTTTATCAAACGGTGGTAGTTTAATCATGATACAAAATCAACCAACGTTTTTTGTAGTACTTGTGCAGCTGATTTTAAAGCAGCTTGAAGAACTGATTGTTGCATAGAAAGATCTGTTAAAACCTTTGTAAGATCTGCATCTTGTTCCTTTGAAAGATATTCAGTCATAAACGTATCAATATCTGTTAACCTTGAGCTTACCAACTCTAATGTACGGGAATTTGCACCTATTTGGGCAAATACTTCCATTGTAGAGCTTTCCAATAAATTTACTTCTTTTAAAGTAATATTTGAAAGCTTTAAGCTGTCCCCTTCTCTTAATGCATTTATTGCATCATCTATAACTGTAAATGCGTCCTTTCCATTTTCTAGCTTGAAAACATCATAAACGGTTACTCCATACTCAATTGTAAAACCCATCGCGTTTACTTTTCTTTTTATATTTGCATCAGGAGGAGTTTGAATTTTTCCATTTTCAACAGGCTTTAGATCACTTTTTGCTCCACCAAATATATACTCACCACCAAGTTGCGTATTTGCAATATCTTCAAGATGTTCTTTTAATTTTTCAAGTTCAGAAGCTATTGCTTCCCTTTCTGCAGCATCATTCGTCCCATTAGCTCCTCTAACAATAAGTTCTTTTATTCTATGATACACATTTGTAAGTTCTTGTATGGTAGAATCATATATATTCACAAAGTTTTGGGTATGTTCAACATTCCTCTTAAATTGTTTTAATTCTCTCATACGGCTGGATATATTAGAAGCTCTCGTTGCAACTACTGCGTCATCACTAGGATATGAAACTTCTTTTCCCGAAGAAAGCTTATCATGAAGCTTTGAAATTCTATACAAACTATGTTGTATATTAAATAATGTTCTTTCATTTATCATTCCATTAGTTATTCTCATTTAAATCCCTCCCTATCTTCCTACAACTCCTAGTCTATCAATAACCCTACCTATCATCTCATCCACAGCAGTCATTACCCTTGCAGAGGCATTAAATGCATGTTGAAACTTTATCATATTTGCCATTTCTTCATCTAATGAAACGCCTTTAACTCTTTCTCTTTCATTGCTTATATCTTTCATTATAATATCCGTATTATCTTTCATTTTCATCGCTGTTTCACCTTCAACTCCCATCTCTGCAACAATTCCACCTAAATATTCTGCAAAACTCTCTCTTCCATCATTTAAAATCTTTTCAAAGCGCATTTTTGAAAGAATTTCCATAATTGCTGTATTTGCCTGACCTGTTGGACTAAATACTTTCGCATCCCAATTTGTGTTATCCTCTATTTTACCATAATCAACTGCAATAGTTTCAGGATTAACACTCACGGTTGAATTTACCTTAAACTTTTCAACAAATCTAAAAGGTTCATTTGTAGTTATTTTATCAACAAATAAAGTATCAGCTTTTGCAAATCTTTCTCTTAAAGACTTTGGCTCGTCAAAAGGATTTAAAAATACATAATCTTCATCCCAATCGTTTGTTGGATCAGAATCTGCATCTATAAATCCTAATTTTACAAATAATGCCTCTGGCCCTTTTATTGTTTTATCAATTTTAAAATCCATAGACCTTGTCCCTCTAATTACAAATTTATTGTGAGGTGTAACATCAAACAAAATACCTGTTCCAACCTCATTCAATTTATCTGCAAGTTCTTTTAATGTAGTTTGAGTCGGATCAATCTCAATACTTGTAGCACCTATTGTTATTTTAAATGGCAAGGTATGATCTAGAATATTATCCAAAGTCTCCTTACTTGTATCTAACGCCTTATATGTTTCAACATGAAGATTTGATTGAGTAAAGAGCCCATCTGAATCTTGTATATTAACTAAATTTCTATCAAAACTATTACTTTTTGTAGGAATTATCAAAAGTTTACTATTATATACAACTGCTTTTACATCAGATGAAAAATTGGAATTAATATCGTTTGCAAGGTCATTAATTGTATATCCACTTGTTACATTGATATTAGCCTCGGTGCCGTTAATTTTTATCTTATAAGTGCCTTCTTGAACATTAAATTCAGATTGGTTTATAACGTAAATATCAACATCTTTAGTATTAAAACCCATAGTATTGAACATATTTCCATTAAAATCTAATGCAAGTGTATCTTTTAAATCATTTGTATTACTTGTCATTCTAAGCAAATAAGTAGAATCATTATGAATTGCTGTTTCAAAGTTAAACCACAGTCCACTTGATGAGACAGTGTTCATAAAATCCTGGATGGTATCTCCAGCATTTACTGAAATTGCCTGGGCATTGCTTGAACCATCAAAAAATACAATTGCACCCTGATCAATAAATTGTTTTGTTGTTATGTCGCTCAAATTATCCCTATTTGACATTCCTGAAATATACTTTATAGGTCCACCTTCAACCCTCTTTGATCCTGCTATTCTAAATAACACAGAATTTTCTATATTATCAGCTGTCATTTCATTAAAGAAATTCAACCCTGTTACACTTCCATCAGAGTTAAATCCATCTTTGTGAATCAAATTAAATTTATCAGTTAAGTAAAGAACAAATTCATCAAGCCTATTCATATATTTGACTATTATATCATCCCTCAAGTCCATAGCTGCCTTCAAACTTCCATCATGTATATCAACCTTTGAATTTCCTACAAAAATTTCTTTAAATCCTTTCCCATATGGTCTTTCAAGTGCTCTTAATTCATTAACATCACTACCAGTCAATACGATTTGATCTCCTATTCTCAAAGATATTTGACCTGATGCATCTTCGGTATAAAAAATATCAGCAAATTTTGATAAATCATCTAAAATCCTATCTCTTTCATCCAAAAGATCATTTGGAGTAGATTTCAACGCCATAGAAAGTCTTACTTTTGAATTTATATCAGCAAGTCTTTTTACCATTCCATTAATTTGCTCAACTCTTTGGGATATTTCATAGTCAAGATCCTCTCTTAATTGTTCGAGTCTTGAATACAAATCTTTTACATTTTTAACTAATTCTTCCGCCCTACTTACTAGCTCCCTCTTTGCTGCACTATTTGTTGGATCAGTAATAATTTCTTCTATTCCTGACCACATCGAATCAAAAAGGTACCTAATACCCGAATCTCCAGGCTCAGCAAAAAGTTGCTCGACAAAATGCAGATTAGCAGTAATTGAATCCCAATAATTGTATTTGTTATTTACTTGTCTGTATTGTATATCTAAAAATTCATCTCGAATTCTTTGAATATCTTTTACCTTTGAACCAGTACCAATCTGTAAAGGAATAGAAGGTTGAGTAAGTGTTGTAGCAGGTATAGGAGGCATTGTCCTAATAATTGGAACCTGCCTTGAAAATCCAGGAGTATTTGCATTTGCTATATTATGTGAAACAACATTCATTGCAAGCTTACTAGTATAAACTCCTAATAATCCTGTATTTAAAGCCCCAAAAAGGCTAATATCTGGCATTCAATCACTCCTCTATATTAATATACTTTATCAATTAATGATTTTTGATTAACTCCATATCCTTTTTTTGTATAAGTTGAAGTAGTAGAACTATTAGAAAATAACGATTTTATAAATTCAAAATATTTGTTTTCAAAATCCACTAAATTTTTAAAATTAGACATAACGATAGTCAATTCATTAAGATTCTCAACTAAAGTAGCAAGCAAATATGCAACTTCACTGTCATTAGTCTTTTCAATATATTCTTTTATTGACTTATAACCCATCTTATTTATTTCCTTATTTAGCTCTTCTTCAAGTCTTTCAAAGTCAAAAGAGTATTCCTCAACTTTTGAAATATGTCTTGTAAGATTTTGTACATCTTTCTCTATTAATGCTCTTTCTGCAAGCTTAAAAGATTCAATAATACTTTTTAACAAATTAATTTGATTTTTCAATAAATCTTTCATCTTTTAACCTCCTAATATTGCCTTTGCAATTTTTTCAGGATCAATCTTGAACGTTCCATTTTCAATCGCTTGTTTTAATTCATTTACTAACTTTTCTCTAACCTCAGGAATGTTTTTTGATTCATACAAAAGTTTTTTGATTTCAAGCGTTGCAGAAAAATCAACTTTATCTTTACCATTTTTCTTCCTATTTATTTTTTCTGCATTCTTACTATTTATTCCTTGAATATACCCATATCCACCTATTTTTTTTATTTCCATACATTTTCACCTCCAATATTACTTATCGGAAAAAAGTAAAAAAATTAAAAATTCCCTCCACGTTTGTGGAGGGAACTTGGCTTCTATTAAAATCAATTAAAACTTGAATTTCTTAACTTCTTCATAAAGTTTGTTAGCAATTTGTGATACTTCATCTCCTGCATTTTTAACCTCAACCGATCTTTCCTTTTGAAGTTTTGTTGAATCAACAACTGATTCCATTTTTTCAGCAACGCTTGTCACGTTTCTACTAGCAACATCCATAGCACTTGCCATCTCTTCTGCAGCAGCACTTTGCTCTTGTGCAATTGCAGCAAGATTTTCTATCATTCCGGAAATATCTGTTATTTGATTTAATATTCCCCTTAAATTACTTGCAATATTTTCACTTTCTTTACTTGCATTAGAAACTATTTCTACCATGTCTCCTGTTTCTGTTCTAACATCCTCAGAACGTTGTTGAATATTTTTCAATATCTGTGTAATTTTATCAGTTGCAGATTTACTTTCTTCAGCAAGCTTTCTAATTTCATCAGCAACAACTGCAAACCCTTTTCCTGCCTCTCCTGCCCTTGCAGCCTCTATCGCCGCATTCAATGCAAGAAGGTTCGTTTGTTCGGCTATGCTTGAAATAGTTTCAACTATTTCTCCAATATTGTTAGCATTGCTTGCAAGATCATCAACTTTTTCTGACATAGATTGAGATTTTAACTTTATGTTTTCAATAATTTGAACTATAGTATCTATAGCTTTTTCACTATCTTTTGCAGAATTTGAAACTTCTGTAGCTTTTTCAGTTAGGTCTTGTGATGTCTTTGAAACGTTTTGAGCGCTTGCTGCAACTTCTTCCACACCACTTGTAGTTTCTTCTATCGCAGATGATGCATTTTGAATTTCATAGTTTATCTCTTCTATATTTTTAGTAAGTTCTTCCACTTCATTTTCTTGCTCCACAGAAAGTGTTGTAAGTTTTTCTGAATTTTCTCTAAGTTTCAATGTATTTTGATCAACTTGTGAAATAAGTACAGACAAATTATCAAGTGCTTTATTAAGCTGTTCTGACATGTGCCCAATTTCATCTTTTGAATTAATCTCTACTCTTTGAGTTAGATCACCATTTCCAAGTTTTTCAATTACCTCAACAAGTGACTTTATAGGTTTTACTACTGAATTTCCTGTAAAGCTTCCAAAAATAAATGAAATTGCAATTGCAACTATTGAAATGACAACAAGTAAGATCATAATTTCAGTTGCTCGTTTATTTACTTCTTTTGAAAGAGCAACAGTTACAAATATCCACCCATTATCCATCTTTGAAAATCCTGCCATTCTCTTTATTCCATCGTAAACATATTCTATAACTCCTGATTTATTTTTACTATTAATCATTTGTTTAAACCAATCCATGTCTGCAACGGATTTACCGATTTTTTCTTCATCTACGTGTAATAACGTTTTACCATCAGATGATAACAGATAAGAATATCCATTTTCTCCAAATTTATTTGAAAGAAGGGAATTTGCAAGTTCTGATGCCTTAAAATCAAGCGCCACAACACCAATTATCTGTCCATTATTCACAACAGCCTTTGCAACAGTTATTACAATGTCACTTGTTGAAGCATCTAGATATGGCTCAGTTATAATTACCTTACCTTTGTTTTTTACTGCATCAACGTACCATGGCCGTTTTGTTGGATCATAACCCTCTGGTAGTTCAGCATCGGGATATATATAAAATTTTTTATCTGAAGTTCCAAGATAAATCCACAAAGCATCTTTATACTTATCTTTAATATTTTTAAAAGTTTTCAGCATCCATGTAACCTCATCGTACTTGTTTTCCTTTGCACCAACAACGTTGGCATCAGAAGAAAGAAAATCCACAAGATTTACATATCCTTGAAGAAAATTTTCCAAATTTTTTGTTCCCGAAGTTGCTATCGATAAAAGAGAAGTTGTTCCTAACTCCTTTCCGACGCTATATGAATTAACTATTGCTACAGTTGAAATAATAGCAAGAGGTAAGACAGCAGATAAGATCAAAAGAAGCCACAGCTTTGCCCTTATTGACAAATTTTTAAACATAATTTCACCTCCATAAAAGCTTGAACTTTAAAAAATAACTTTTTAACCTTTTTAATTTTATATTTGCTTTTTTATTCATTTTTTTACATTACATAAATATTTTACCATAAAAAAACATCAAAAAAACTACTAAAATAATTTTTTCAAAAAACTTATAATTTTAGCTTGGAAAAACATTAAGAAGCATACGGTGGAAATAATAATATTAACGGCAGGAAAAAAGGAGTGTGTGGCCATTATTTATTAAAAAATAAAATACGTGGAAAGCAAAAAGGATAAATTTAATCATTAAAGACTAACACTTTTTCATTATTAACATTTCTTTACTGTATAGTCTTATTTATGAACTTTTGCTTGGTAAAGTTATTTATATTTTTTTATCTTCTGAAATAAAAACTTTTCCAAGATTTTGATAATCTAAATGAACATCAATTTGGGTAAATGGTATTTCAATATTGTTTTCATCAAATATTTTCTTTATTCTAAATGCAAGTGAATTAACAGCATCAAAATAAGTACTTCTTTCAACCCAAAAATAAACAGTAAAATCTATTGAACTCGCCCCAAATTGTTTAAAAGCAATAAAATTACTAACACCTTCTTTTACAACAAGTGGTTCTTCTTCAATTGCTTTTTGAAGTAATTTAAATGCAGTTTCCAAATCAGTGTTATACGAAACTCCAACATCCATTGTTACTCTTCTAACAGGACCTGGCCAAAATTTCGTAACTATTCCACTCCATACAGATTTATTTGGAATTAAAATTAATTTTCCGTCAAAACTTTTAATATAACTGTGATTAATCTTTATCTCATCAACAACACCTGTAACTCCATTTATGTCTACAACTTCCCCTTCAAATAACTTTCTAGTAGACATAACTAGAATCCCTGAAACAAAATTAGTTAACGGCTCTTGAAGGGCAAGACCTACAATTATACCCGATATCCCAAGCCCAGTTATATATGGTACAAGGTTGACTTTCCAAATGCTTAACAAGGCAAGTATTACAAAAACTGAAATAATAACACCAACAAAAAACTTTACAGTTTTTGGAGCTTTTAACTCTTTTCCAAAAGCTTCTAAGGATTTTTGAATAATCTTAGTTAAGTACTTATAAACTACATAACCAACTAAAACAGAGATGATTGATAATAGTACCTCATCCCAAAAATTTTGAAATATTTCCTTCATTTTTTCACTTCCTTAAAAAATTGTAATCTAGCTGCATTGCATCTCTTACCATCTCTATTGTTTCTCTTGCAACTTGTCTTGCTTTTTTATTTCCTTCAACTATTACGTCTTTTACATAGTCATCAGTAAGACTGTTATACCTTTCCCAAATAGGCTCTAGTCTTTCCTTCATATTTTTTAACAACAACTTTTTACAATCCACACAACCAATTTTTGCATTTGTACATCCATCTTTTACCCATTCAGCATCTTTATCTGAAATTCCAAAAGCTTTGTGATAGTCCCAAACAGGACATTTTTCAGGATTTCCAGGATCTGTTCTTCTTTGTCTTGCCGGATCCGTAATCATAGGCATAACCATTTTTTTAAGAGTTTCTTCATCAGCCACTAATGGAATTGTATTTCCATAACTTTTACTCATTTTTCTCCCATCTGTTCCCAAGAGTTTTGGAACCTTTGATAATATTGGTTCAGGCTCTGGAAATACTTCTTTGTATAAGTAATTAAACCTTCTTGCAATCTCTCTTGTAAGTTCTATATGATAGACTTGATCTTCACCAACTGGGACACCTGTTGCCCTGTAAATTAAAATATCAGCAGCTTGAAGTACCGGATAAATTAAAAATCCAGCATTTGAAAGATCTTTATCGGAAAGTTGCTGCTTTATTTCTTTGTAAGTTGGAACTCTCTCTAGCCTTGAAACTGAAACAAACATTGAAAATAATAGTGTTAATTCTGCATGTTCTTTAATCTCAGATTGAATAAAAATTGTAGATTTATTTGGATCAATTCCAACTGCAAGGTAAGATTTAACAAGCTCTATTGAATTATTTACAATTTCTTTGGTGTCATTGTAATGAGTAGTTAGTGCATGCCAATCAGCCACAAAATAAAAACATTCATGACCTTTTTCTTGAAGTTCTACCCAAGATGAAAGTGCGCCAAAAAGATGTCCGATATGTAATTTTCCTGTTGGTCTCATTCCACTAAGCACTCTCATTATTTTGACCTCCTACTTTTTGTTTTTCCTTCCAGCTTTTCATATATACTTTTTAATCTTTCCTCAACGATATAATTTACAGTGCCGCGCGGATATTTACCCTTTGAATTTAATTTGCCAGCTGGTTTCTCCATCAAAATTTCAATTGCTTCATCCACTGTTTTAACAGCCCATATGTTAAATAGTCCCTTTTTAATATCATTTAAAATTTCATCTTTTAATACCAAATTTTTGATATTTGATTCTGGAATAATAACACCGTGAGTTCCATCTAATCCCCTGTGCTTGCATAACCTATAAAATCCTTCCACTTTTTCAATTGCTCCACCAATAGGTTGAACTATTCCATGTTGGTTTATAGATCCTGTAACAGCAATTGATTGTCTAATTGGAATATTTGAGATAGCAGAAATTATTGCAATTGTTTCTGCAAGAGACGCACTGTCTCCTTCAACCACACCATAGACTTGTTCAAAGCTAATCGAGACCCCTATTGAAATTGGAAATTCCCTTGCATATTTACTTCCCAAATAACCCATTAACGTTAACACGGCTTTCCCATGAATGTTTCCACTTAAATCAGATTCCCTTTGTATATCAATAATTCCTGTATTTCCAACATAAGTTTTTGCAGTTATTTTTACTGGCATTCCAAAAGAAAAATCACCAAATTGACTTACAGTTAAACCATTAATCTGACCTACAACCTTTCCATGAGTTTCTATCATTATCTCGTACTTCTTCAATGCTTCATCGTATTTATCCATTATAAGTTTTGTTCTATTTTCACGAGATACTATAGCTTTTTCAACATCTTGCTTTGAAATTGTCTCAGAATTTCTTAATTTTGAATAATAATCAGATTCTATAACTAAATCGGCTATACTTCCCATCTTCATCGATATCTTTTCTTTATTTTCTGATAGTCTCATAGAATACCAGATTATTTTCTTTAAAGCAGAAGAATCAAGGGGATTTAATTCATTTGCTTCTACAACATTTGACAAAAAGGAATAATATTGCTTAATGTTATCCCTTGTAGCATCCATTTCCCAATCAAATTCAACTTTTACCTTAAATAGTTTTTTAAAATCTTCATCATACTCGTATAAAATATAATATAAATCTGGTGTTCCTATTAAAATTACCTTTAAATTCAAATCAATAGGTTCTGGCTTTAAAGTAATTGTTGGACTAACTCCGTAAGCACTATCCAGATTCTCAATTTGAATTTTCTTAGACATTAAAGTTTTCTTTAATTTATCCCAAACATAAGGAAATTTTAGCAAATCCTCCGCATTGAGTATGAGATAGCCTCCATTTGCTCTATGTATTGATCCCCCTCTTATCATTGAAAAATCTGTGTATAAAACACCAGATTTTGAAATGTATTCAACTTTTCCAAAAAGATTGGGATATGTAGGGTTATTTTCATAAACTACAGGAGCACTATTCTCCTGTGAATTGTCAACTATTAAATTAATAGTTAGAATATGTTTAATGTAATTTTTCCAGTCATCAGATTTTTTTATTTGACCTATATGCTTTACAATGTGATTTTTAAGCTTTTCAAAATGGTTCACAAGTTTTTCACTGTATCTAAATTCGTCTTTCAATTCTTCAAATAAAGATTCTATTGAAAACAATGTAGCATATTTATCTAAATCATTAAATTTTTCCTTGTATTCTAAATCAAGTTTTCGAAGCTGGTGCAGTGCACCAGATATAAGATGTTCTACTTTTTTGGAATTTTCTTCAAATGTCTGTTTTACTTCTTCTGAAAGCTTTTCAAATTCTTCAGGAGTCAATGCCTTTCCATCAATCTGAGGTATATAAATTATTCCTGTTGGAGCAAGTTTTATTAAAAAACCCAATCTTAAAGCTTTTTTAGAAAGCTCTTTAATAATACTTTCACGTTTTTCGTTATATTCCTCTTCAAGTTCTTTTCTTTTTTCTTCATATTCTTCACTTTCAAATGTCTTTTGAATATTTGTAAAAATTTCCTCAGCCGAATTTTCAAGCTTTTCTTTTAATTTTCGACCCTGCCCAGGAGGAAGCAAAATAGCTTTTGCAGAATACGGATCATCAAGATCAATTGTATAAACAAGATCATAATAATTTTTCTTTGATTTTGCAAATTTCTTTGTAACAGAGAGCGCAAATGACTTTCTTCCCGTCCCACTGGGACCGACAATAAATATATTGTATCCCGGTTTATCTATTGAAAGCCCAAAATTCATAGAATCAAAAGCATTGTCACGACCAATAAATGTATCACAAGGACTTACATTTTTTGAAGTAGCAATTTTTGGAAACAATTTATTATCTATTTTTAAATCATTATAACTTAGTTTCTTCATATTCAACCCCCCTTGAAACAAACTTATACTTACCATCTCTAAACGAAACGCCAAAAACAGCGCTTCCACTACCTGTTAAAGCTGCTGTTATATGAGTCCTTCTTAACCTTTTTATATTCGCCATAATTTCTTTATAGTTATTTGCAACCACCCTTTCAAAAATATTATAAGTACACCTTTTAATTTCTCCTGCATTCCTGTTTTTATATGCTTCGTATAAGACATATGGAGAACATGGTGCTCTGTTAAACAAAGAAGGATTTAAAAGACTATACGCTTCCTTTGTAGATATACCATTTTCACTAGTCAAAAGGTCTACATAATAGCCTTTAAGAGCCGGAAGCGGTTCAATTTTTTCTCCTTTTCCCTTAACTACTGCAGTACCTCCTATTAGAAAAAAAGGAACATCGCTACCAATTTTTATTGCTAAATTCAAAAGTTCAGAAGTTGGAATTTTAAAAGTTTTTCCAAGAAAAAACAATAAAGCTGCAGCATCAGCACTTCCTCCACCTAGTCCTGCTTCCATTGGAATGTTTTTTTCAAGAATTACCCTAAAACCAAATTCTGGCTCTTTGTATTTTTCACAAAACAAATCCCATACTTTATAAAGTATATTATTCTCAATTTCAACATTTGATTTAATTTCAAGTCCTCTATCTATCTTTACAATTGACAATCTATCATAAAGAGATATATTCTGAAATAATGAATTAATTTCATGATATCCATCGTCTCTTTTTTTTACTACATCCAAAGAAAGATTTATTTTTGCATAAGCTCTAACGACTGTACTACCGTTTTGCTCCATCCTTCCATCTCCTCAAAATATTCCCTCGGATTTTCAGTGAACAGTTCTATAAATTTGTCCTTTTCTTTCAATCCCTTGTATTTTACATCTGCAACGTAACATATACCTACATGAACTCTACTTACAGGGGTATCCACTACGTTAATAACTCCGACATAGTTTAAAGATTTTATATCAACGTCAACTTCTTCGTTTATTTCTCGTATAAGACCATTTTTAAATGCTTCCAATGGTTCTAACGAATCATCTGTATTAATATGTCCTCCAACACCTATAGTTATTTGATTGTGTAATCGTTTTTCCCCCTGTTTACTTGTTCTTTTAAAAAGCAAAAATTTATTTTCTTCTCTTAATACAATATACGGTATTACTTGCCTTATAGTTTCATCAGTTTCTGCAGAATTTCTATCAACAAAAAAACCTTTATTTTCTATTAACGAAATTATATCATATTCATTAACAAAAATTAATCCATGCCTTTTATTACAAAGTCTTTCCACATCTTCTGTCGGCACAACCAAAACTTTCTCATTCTCATACATTTTTTAACCTCCCAATTCTTCTAGATCTTCTAATAATATCTTTTTAGCTATTTCTTTATCAATTTCACTAGCAATTACACCTATCGCGGCAAAAATGTAATATTTATCTCTAAATATTTTAACTTCATTCTGTGGTAAAAGCTCCATCGGATGTAATTTTGACAGATTATTCACAGTTTTCAAAACATCTTTTGCATACTTTGAACGACTTAAAAAACCTCCCGTCCCAAAAAGATACCTAACAGCAGTTAAATCTTTCCCTTCCGCTATTAATTTTCTTCCCAACGCAGTATATATATGCTTTTTTTTACCGACATGTCTTCTTATTCCTTGCTGAAAGCAATATAAGGCAAGTTTTGATATAAAATATTCATCTTGGTCCGTTTTTGGATAAGGTGAAATTCTTTCTATCAATTCATCTAAGTTTTCAAATTCGTGCTTTAAATTTTCTTTACCAATTAAATCAATAACATTGTGAGCATTAACAAACAATCCAAGATCACCTTCAACAGTACGCTTTGCAACAGGTTCTGGAGAAATTGTAATCTCTTGAATTTCATTACTTCCTTCTGTTACTGAATCTACATCTGTTGTAGCTCCACCAATATCAACTGTTAAGACATCTCCATAAATTTCAGATAAAAGTTGCGTCGCCTTCATTACAGCACCAGGGGTTGTATGAATTTCATAATCTACAACATCATAAATCTTTTCCATGCCAGGTGCTTTAGTAATATGTTTTGCAAAAACTTCTTTTATTATATTTCTAGTAGGTTCAACATTTAACTGATCTATTTTGGGATAAACATTTTCAGTCACAAAAACAGTTTTTCCAGAATTTTTTAAAATGAATTCAACCTGTTCTGCTGCGGCGATATTACCTGCATAAATAATAGGAACATCCAACTCAAGCTTTGACAGTAATTTTGCATTATGAATTACTGTCTCTTTTTCTCCATAGTCAACTCCACCGGCAAGAAGTATTAATTTTGGCGAAATCTGCTTTATCTTGTGAAGATGAAATTCATCCATTTTTCCTGCCGTAATATATTTTATTACAGCCCCCGCACCAAGTGCAGCTTCTTTTGCAGCTCGAACAGTCATATCATATACTAGACCATGAACTGTCATTTTTAGCCCACCGGCTGCACTACTTGAAGCAGCAAATTTATCCCATGAAAAATTAGAGACTCCCAGTTTTTCTTTTAAATTTTCAATTGCTCTCTCTATTCCAATTGTTACGTCCCCTTCATTTACAGTTGTCCAATGTTCTCCCTGAGCTAAAATTTTTACTTTTCCATCCAAATTGTGAAAGGCTGTTACCACAGTTGTAGTTGAACCAATTTCTGCAAAAACTAAATCAACCTTCAATTTATTCACCCCCTTTTTAAATTTTAACACGAAAGTTGAAAAAGTATATTGCAAGTTATATAAGTTATAGAGTATAATTTAGTTGTAAAAAATGGATAGGGAGGTGTAAAATATGAAAATTACATTTTTAGGGCATGCTGTTTTTCTTATTGAAACAAATAAAAAGATATTAATTGATCCATTTATAACTGGAAATCCTGCATTTCCAAAAGATTTTTCTTTTGACAAAATAGATTATATACTAGTAACTCATGGCCATGGAGATCACATTGGAGATACTGTGGAGCTTTCTAAAAAATATAATGCAACTGTTGTTTCAAACTTTGAAATATGCAATTATCTTCAAAAGAAAGGTGTTAATAAAGTTCATCCAATGCATATTGGAGGATCATTTAATTTTGATTTTGGCAAATTAAAAATGACGCCTGCTTTACATGGGTCAGGCATAATTGAAGGAGATAATATAATATATGGAGGTAATCCTGGGGGATTTGTTATTTATTCTGAAAAATCTGTATATCATGCAGGAGATACAGGTCTTACAAAAGATATGGAACTTTTACGTGGTGTTGATGTTGCAATATTACCAATTGGTGGAAATTTTGTAATGGATGTTGAAGATGCCTTAAAGGCTGTAGAAATGATAAAACCTAAGGTAGTAATTCCTATGCACTATAACACATGGGATATTATAAGCGCTGATGAAGAAAAATTTAAAAAGGGTTCCAAGCAATTAGGAGTTAAGTGCATTATTCTAAAACCTGGCGAAAGTGTGGAGATATAAAGTGAAAAAAATTATTGTAATTTTCCTAGTACTTTTCTCTTTAACACTTTTTTCTTTCAATATCCCGCGGTACATCGGAAGTAACGATGTTGAAATTGAATTTGAAAATCTAGATGGATATTTTAATGGAGTTGCTATAAAAGATAAAAAAATAAATGGTCTTGATTTTGAAGAAGGAGTTCATTCTTTAAGATTGGTAGGAAGTTACCAGGAATTCTTGTTTAAAGTTATTATAGACACTATTCCACCAACTTCTACAATATTCACCACAAGGGATCCTAATCTTGTTATTTTGGAAAATGAAGTTTTAAAAATTAATTACGAAAATAGAATAAATTTCTTTGGTGAAAAAATTACCGGAAGCTTTAAAAGAGATGAAAAAGCTCCCTTCTTATTCTGCAATATAGATGAAGCAAAAAATATGGGAGGCTTTTCCATAGTTCCACCAAGCATAAGCAATATAACACCGCTTGACTCTAAAACTCCTATATCAGGAATAAATAATAAGAATATTTTACTCAGCTCAAAATCTCCATACAAAATTGTTGGACGTGTTGTAATTCCTGAAAAAGCTGTACTCTTTTTTGAACCAGGTGTTGAATTAAAGAGTATAGGAAAAAGTGGAATAACAGTAAAAGGAACAGTTTATATTCCAGAAAATGTTTCTTTTTCTGGATATATTAGCTTTGATGTTTCAGAAAATGGAAAATTTGTCTCAAAAACAAAAAATTTTGATGGTGAAATTTCCTCAAATGGAGGGCAACTTGTCTATATAGAAAATGCACATCTTGAAAATGTAAATGTTTCAAAAACTAACGTTGTTGTAATAAAAAATTCTGTTATTTCTAGCATAAACGCTAAACACATCGCTTTTCTAGTTTTAGAAAACTCAACAATAACAAATTTAAATATTGCAAATACTAGAGAAGTTATATTAAATAATATTGACTCTACTAATTCAAGAGTGGAAGGTCTAACAAATATTAATATATATAATCTCAGATCCAAGTCTTTAACAGTTGCTGATTTTTCAAATATTGTAATAAGATTTTCTCAGATAGAAAAAGTCACATTTGAAAGAGGAGTATACTTTCATGGAAAAAATGTTGAGTTTGCAAGTTTAAAATTAAATACATTTTGTGTTGGAAAATTTTATAAATCGAAAATAGAAAAAGTTGAAACATTAAAATCAAAATTGTTGAAAAGATTGGTAGAAATAGAAAACATTGTTAGTGATAAAAAATCTACTATTGAAGATTATTAAGCGAGGTGAATTTTCTTGAAAAGCGTTATTTTTGGATTACAGTGGGGGGACGAAGGAAAAGGTAAAGTAACAACTTATTTCTCAAAGGATTATGATTATGTGGTAAGATACAGTGGTGGTAGCAACGCTGGACACACAGTTGAATATACTGATTTTAAATTGATTCACCACCTGCTACCTTCATTTTACGTAAAAAAAAATGTTGGAGCCATTATTTCTAACGGAGTTGTTTTGGATTTAGAACAACTAGTCGAAGAAATTGAAGAATTTAAAAGTAAAACAGGTACATATCCTAAACTTTACATTTCAGAACTTGCACATGTTGTCTTGCCACATCATAAGAAACTAGATGAAAAGTTAGAACAAATTAAAGGGAAAAATGCTGTTGGAACCACAAAACGCGGAATAGGTCCAGCTTATGCTGATAAAGTGCATAGAATAGGAATAAGACTTAGTGATTTTAAAAATAAAGATAAATTCTATGAAAAAATAAAGAACATTTCAAAACTCTACAAAAATCTATATAATATTGAAGTCGAAAGTATTGAAAATGTTTTAACCTCATACGAAAAACTAAAAAGCCATATAGTCCCTCATGGAGAAATTATTAACCTAATAAACAAAAACAAAATATTATTTGAAAGCACACAAGGCGTACTACTGGATATAGATGTTGGAACCTATCCGTACGTAACTGGAGCAAATTGTAATACAACTGGAATCCAAAATGGTGTTGGCTTTCCTGTAAAAACTGAGAATTATATAGGCGTTTTCAAAGCTTATTTAACAAGAGTTGGAAATGGACCATTTCCAACAGAAGCATTTGGAAAAGAAGGTGAAGAAATAAGAAAAAGAGGTCACGAATTTGGAGCAACTACAGGACGTCCTAGAAGATGTGGTTGGCTTGATCTTCCTCTCTTAAAGTATGCAATTACAGTATCTGGAGCTACAGAACTTGTAATGACAAAAGGAGATATACTAAACGGCATGGAAAAAATAAAAGTTTGTGTGGCATACAAAATTGACGGTAACATTGTAGATAGAATTAGCTCAGTAGATGACTTGGAAAAAGCAGAACCAATATATGAAACTCTTGATGGCTGGGAAAATCACACTTCAAAAGAATTCAATGAATACTTAAGCTTTATTGAATCTTACGTAAAAAGAAAAATAACACATATTTCTGTAGGTCCAAAAGTTGAAGAAATAATAAAATTGTAGGGAGGGAAAACATGGAAAACTGTGTATTTTGTAAAATAATAAACAATGAAATTCCATCCGAAAAGTTATACGAAGATGAAGATTTTATAGTTATCAAAGACATTAACCCTGTTGCCCCAATACATCTTTTAGTTATTTATAAAAAACACGTTCCTGTAATACACGAATTATCAGAAGATGATCAAAGAAGATTTTGGAAAATATTTAATATAATTAAAAAATTATCAGAAGAACTAAATTTTAAAGAATATAGAATTGTTCAAAACAATGGAAAACAAGCGGGACAAGAAATTCCACATATACATTTTCATGTAATTGCCGGAAGAAAATTTGGGAAAATTGGTTAAAAAATAGGAGGAGTGATAGGATCAAGGCTATAGTATATTTACCAATAAAACCTGAAGTTGCCAAAAAACAGAATTTACCAGTCAAACTACCTGTTTTAGTTGAGGATATGCCGCTTATTACAGAAATGGATAGAATACCTTTAGATGTCATAGTAAGAGGACTTGAAGCCCAATATTCTGTTGAAAAAACAGATTATTGGGCAACTTACCTTGTTTATTTTTACTATGAAAAGTTTAAAAAATTACTTAATGAACAAAAATATGAAGAAGCGAGAAAAATACTCGAAAAAGCAAAAAATGTATTATACGATTACAGATATCACTTTTACTATGGATTATTATTTGCTAAACTAGGTGATTATGATAACGCAGAAATTGAGTTAAAACAAGCAGTATCATTAAATCCTAATTTCTATATTGGATACTATGAACTAGGGAACGTTCTTTATTTAAAAAAGGATTACGATGAAGCAATAGAAATATACATGAAGGCATTTGAATTAAACAAAGAATTCTCATTACCTCTTTTAAAAATTGGAGATACATACTTTGAAAATGGTCAATTTAAAGATGCAGAAATTGCATATAAATCTGCTTTAAAAATTGAAAAACTACCACAGGTATATTTGAGATTAGGGGTCTTATATAATGAACTTCAAAAATTTGAAAAGGCTGAAAAAATTTTTAGAGATGGATTATCTGTGGAGTACAAACCTGAAATTGCATACAACCTTTCATATACTTTAATTAGACTTGGAAAACATTTTCAAGCTTTGCAGATTCTAAAGGAGTTGGCAAATAATTACCCAACTCCAGAAGTATATAATGAACTTGGATTACTACAAAAAAATTTAGGTTTGTATGAAGATGCAGAGGAAAACCTTAAACTTGCTGGAGAAGAGTATGAAGAAAATTATTTAAAAATTTTGCTCTATACTAAAGGATACGATCATAAAATCCTTGATAAATTAACAAAATATGATCCCGAATATGTTGATTTCCTGAAAAAAGTACTATTCAAATTAAAAGACGAACTAGAAGAAAAGCTTTCCAATATAAACTTTCAATTTGACGAGCTAGAAAAAGTATTTGATCTAACGGATGAAAAAGGAGAAATTATCCTAGATGAATTTTCAAAAATAGAAGCTAAAGATTTTAATCAAAAACTTTCATATATAATTTCAAGTGCCTATATTGCCGGTGCAGATCCAATATTAATTGAAAAAAACCTTGTAAAAGCTTCCATGGTTTTATTTAAAATTGATAAGATAGTTAGTTTTTTATAAAGTCTTTCAAATAATATACTTTGGAAGACTCTTTGAAAAATTAAACTTTGAAGATTTAATAGATAAATCTTTAGAAGTACTTTCAGAGTATGATTTTCCTTTAATGAAAAAAGCCCAACACATGCTTGAAATTGAAAGAACTTCCTTAGAAGATTTTTGGGAAAATTATACCGAACCAAATGATTTAGAAGAATTTATTTTAAAATTTTTAGAACTATTAAGTTATGAACCAACTCAGTACGAATTAGATGAAAATACTTTCCTTGGAAAATTAATGAAGTTTATATTAAACATATAGGTATAATAAATCCCGCAAGAATGCGGGATTTATTTTTGTTTTAAAAATTAATTTACATTAACTTTTTTACTTGACACTAACTTTTCTCTGTGGTATTATTTCCTATGACAGGAGGTGATTAAAATGGAAAAAATTCAAAAAATAAGGGAAATTATCGCTGACCAACTTGGTGTGGATATTGAAGAAGTTACGGACGAAAAGAGTTTGACTGAGGATTTAGGTGCTGATTCATTAGATATGGTGGATTTAGTCATGGCCTTTGAAGATGAATTTGGAGTAAAAGTGGAAGATTCCGATCTTTCAAAAATTAACACAGTAAAAGATGTTATTGATTTAATTAGCGCAAGAGTTTAATTTTTACTATACAAAATTAAAAGCCCCCTTCATAAATTTGAAGGGGGCTTGATTTTTTATAGACTTTATTACATTGGGAAATATCCTCTTTTTTTGACTGCTTCTGCTACTCTTGAAATTGCGACAATGTATGCAGCTGTTCTCATATCTGTGTTGTATTTTTCTTTTGTTGCGTACACTTCACTGAAAGATTTTGTCATTATCCTGTGCAATTTCTTTCTAATATCATCTATATCCCAGAAAAAGCTCTGTAAGTCTTGTACCCATTCAAAGTATGATACTGTAACTCCACCAGCGTTTGCTAGAATATCAGGAACAATAAGGACATCTTTTTCGATTAATATTTTTTCTGCTTCTTCTGTTGTTGGACCGTTTGCACCTTCAACTATAATCTTTGCTCTAACATCTTTTGCGATCTCTCCATTAATTGCATTTTCAAGCGCTGCAGGAACTAAGATATCAACATCTAATGTGAGTAATTCCTCATTTGATATTGGTTTACCTTTTGGATATCCTTTGATAACTCCTCCATTTTCGTCTCTGTATCTAATAAGGTCATTTACATCGAAGCCTTCTTCACAGTATAAGCCACCACTTACGTCACTTACTGCAACAATTTTTGCACCATATTCTTCATGTAAAATTTTTGCTGCATAAGAACCTACGTTTCCAAAACCTTGAACTGCTACTGTTGCTTTTGAAATATCCATTCCTTTTGCCTTACATGCTTCAGCAGCTGTAATTGAAACACCACGACCGGTTGCTTCTGGTCTTCCTTCTGATCCACCAAGGTCTAATGGTTTTCCGGTAACTACACCAAGTGTAGTATTTCCAGTATTCATGCTGTAAGTATCCATAAACCATGCCATAATTTTTGCATTTGTATTTACGTCTGGTGCAGGAATATCTTTTGTTGGTCCTACCATCATTTGAATTTCAGAGAAGAATCTTCTACTGAGTTTTTCTAATTCTTTTTCTGATAATTTTCTAGGATCAACTCTAACTCCACCTTTACCTCCACCGTATGGAAGGTTAACAACAGCACATTTCCAAGTCATCCAGAATGCAAGTGAAGAAACTTCATCTAAATTTGTTTCTGGGTGATACCTTATACCACCTTTTGCAGGACCTCTTGCTGTATTATGTTGAACTCTATATCCTTCGAATATTTCAACTCTCCCATCATCCATTACTACTGGAAAATGAACAATTAGTGATTTTTGTGGCCAAAGTAAAAAGTTACCAATGTTTGGGTCTAAATCCATGAGTTTTGCAGCTCTTAAGAATTGGTTTTGTGCCATTTTATAAAGTGGTCCAGGAGCCTCTAATCTACCAAGTTCACTTAATCTCATTTTCAATACCTCCCTATGTTGTTGTAATACACTTAAATTATCACTTATATTAGTATATTTATCAAACTTTATATTTTGTGAAAATCCTAACATAAAACTGAATTATTGAAGAATATAACATAATTCTTTAATATACTAATCAAAGCTTTTAATAGGATACGTTTATTTTTTCAAAAATTGTGATAAAATACTTTACGAAATACTACAAAAAAATAAGTAGGGCGCTCAAGTGCGCCCTACTTTCTATTTCCATCCATTTTGTGGCCTATTCATTGGAGGATAACCATTTCCATAAGGATTACCATAGTGTGGCATCATCGGTCTAAATGGTCTTCTTTGAAATCCTGGGACCACATTATTTTGAAATTTGAGCCTTTTTAAATTTTCAATTCTTTCTTTTATCATTTGTTTGTAAGGAATTTCTACTGTAATACCTTCACTTCTAAGTTTGTATGCTAAATAAAATGATGAATCTTTGCTAAAATTAACTTTTACTACTTCAAGTTCTACTTTTTCTCCAGGTTTAAATTCAAAAAATCTCCACATAGGTCCAACAAATATCTCAACATCGCTTCCTTCATCTGTTTCAAGTATAATTTTTGACTTTGAAAAACCTGGATTTGCTATTATGTAAACTTCTTTTATTGTTCCTGTGTATGTTGCTGGTTCACTTACTTCTACATTTCTTAACTTATCCCATACATTTTCATAATCCATCGGTTTAGCTGTTTGATAATTATAAGGAAAAGCAAATAATGCACTTATAAATACAATTGAAACAAGTAAAAACACCAATTTTCTCATAACTTCCACCTCCTATTTAAAAATTAGTTTTTTAGGATTAGACTTTTGATTCTTTTATATTCATCTTCACTAATTTCTCCTCTGGCAAATCTCTCGTTTAAAATTTTCAAACTCTCATCATTTGAAAAATTGTACGACGAAGACGTTTTTTCATTAAAATCTTTTATCAAGTTTTTTAATATTCTATAAAATAAGAACACTACTAGGATAAATAAAACAAGTCCAATTACTGGAATAATCCATCCATAAAAGCCGTGGTACCATACTGGATAGAACCAATGCATTATCTCACCTCCCTGCACTTTACATCTTCATTATATATATTTAACCTTAAAAAATCCTTAGAAACTGTAATGATATAATAAAAAAGGTGAGGTGATCAAAATTGAAAAAATACATTGAGAAATTAATTAAACTTGTTCAATTAGAAAGAAATGAAGAAATAAAAAAAATGGAGTGGGAAATAAAAAATTTATCTGGCTTTGAACGAGAAAAAAAGGGAAGAGCAATATTAAATTTAAAGCCAAAAGTAATCGGAGAAGAACTTGGATTATATCTTATTAAATTTGGAAGAAGTAAAATAATTGAAACAGAAATTAATGTTGGTGATGAAGTATTAATAAATAAAAATAAAGGAAAAGTTAGAGACGATTTTAAAGGTGTTGTAGTTGAAAAAGGTTCAAGATTTATAGTAGTTTCGTTAGACAAACTCCTTCCAAAAAGTTTTAAAGAAGTTAGAATTGATCTCTACGCAAGCGACGTAACATATAAAAGGCAAATTGATAATTTAAAAAACTTATCTGAAAATGGCAAAAAAGTTCTTTCTTACATTCTAAAAGATATCAAATTTGATGATATTAAAAAAATTGATTTTAAACCTTTTGATAAAAATCTTAATTATTCTCAAAAACTTTCCATTTCTAAAGCACTTTCAAGCAAAAACTTTTTCCTTATTCACGGTCCATTTGGAACCGGAAAAACAAGAACACTCGTTGAGTATATCTTACAGGAAGTAAAGAGAGGGAAAAAAGTTCTTGTTTCGGCAGATAGCAATATGGCTGTTGATAATCTTGTTGAAAGGCTCTCTGAAAAAGTCTCTCATGTAAGGATTGGTCATCCTTCAAGAGTATCAAAAAAACTTTTATCCTCTACTCTTTTGTTCAAAATAGAAAAACATGAAAGATATAAAGAACTCTATAAATTAAAAGAAGAGTTTTCAAATTTAATAGAAAAAAGAGAGAAATTCCAAAAACCTATACAAAAGTGGAGACGTGGACTTTCGGATGAACAAATTTTGAAACTTTCAAAAGAAGGTAAAACAACAAGGGGAATACCATTAAAAATGATAAATGCCATGGCAGAGTGGATAACTTTAAACAATAAAATAGAAAAAATCAAAGAAGAAATGGAAAAACTTGAGGAAGAGATTTCAAAAGATATAATTGAAAACTCAAGTGTTGTATTTTCAACAAACTCATCCTCATATTCTGAAATTTTAAAAGGATTTGAATTTGATGTTGTCGTTATAGATGAAGCAGCACAAACTACTATACCTAGTGTTTTAATTCCGCTTTCAAAAGGTAAAAAATTTGTACTAGCTGGAGATCACAAACAGCTTCCACCAACTATTATCTCAGAAAAAGCAAAAGAACTTTCTATAACATTATTTGAAATACTCGTTGATAAATATCCACACATGAAAGAACTTCTCAATATTCAATATAGAATGAATGAAAAAATAATGGAATTTCCAAATATAGAATTTTACAATGGAAAACTCAAATCAGGCATTGGAAATATAACTTTAAAAGATCTTGGATTTGAAGGTAGTGATGAAATTACAAAACCTGAAAATACAATTATTTTCATTGACACAAAAAGTAGAAAAAATAAAACAGAAAACCAAAAAAAGGATTCAACTTCATATTTCAATGAGCTTGAAGCAAATATTGTAAAAGATATTGTTGAAAAATTTCTAAAACTTGGGTTAAATAGAGAATATATTGGTGTTATAACACCTTACGATGACCAAGTCGATTTAATTAAATCTTTCAATCTTGGAGTAGAAGTTAATACAGTTGATGGATTTCAAGGAAGAGAAAAGGAAGTTATAATCATTTCATTTGTTAGATCAAATCAGAGAAAAGAATTAGGATTCTTAACAGATCTGAGACGTTTAAATGTATCAATCACACGTGCAAAAAGAAAATTAATTTGCATCGGTGATTCATCAACTCTTGAAAACCATCCAACTTACAAAAAATTTATTGAGTTTGTAAAAAATAAAGGAGTATATTTAGTATAAAAAATTCCCCAGACATTCTGGGGAAATTGCTATAATTTTTTCACATTTTATTCTTTAAAAAAGTAACTAGACACTTTTTATAGGATCTTATATTATGATAAACCAATTATATTTCCTTCTTCATCAATGTCTATATTAACCGCATTTGGAATTTTTGAAAGCCCCGGCATTCTCATAATGTCACCTGCAAGTGCCACTATAAACCCTGCACCTGCAGAAAGTTCAAAATCTCTTATTGTAAAAGTATAACCAGATGGTGCATTAATCTTTTTTGGATCATCAGAAATACTTGATTGTGTTTTTGCAACAATTACCGGTAGTGTATCATACCCATGCTTTCTTAAGAACTTCAATTTACTCTTTGCTTTATCGGTATAAATCACGTTCCCTGCCCTGTAAATTTCTTTTGCAAGTGTTTCAATTTTCTCCTCAAGACTCATTTCAGAAGTTATTAAAGGTTTATATTGAGATTCTTTTATGTTTTCAAGAACAAGATTTGCTAAATCAACAGCACCTTCTCCACCCTTTTCAAAGGCATAAACAAGTGCATGAGGAATTTCACAATTCTTTGAAAATTCATCTAATTCTCTTTGGGTGTCACTTCCAAACACATTGAGAGCTACAATAACCGGAACATTATATTTTTTCAAATTTTCAACATGAACCCTAAGATTTTCCATACCTTTTAACATAGCTTCAACATTTTCATTGTCAAGCTCGTCTTTCTTTACACCACCATGGTATTTTAAAGCTTTTATTGTAGCAACTACAACAACTGCATTTACATCGTAGCCTGCAGTTGGAGAAACAAAATCAAGAAACTTTTCCGCACCTAAATCTGCTGCAAATCCTGCTTCTGTTACTACATAATCAGAAAGCTTTAACGCTAATTTTGTTGCAATTATGCTATTTGTTCCATGGGCAATATTTGCAAATGGCCCTCCGTGTACAAATGCAGGTGTATTTTCAATTGTTTGAACAAGATTAGGTTTAATAGCATCTTTCAATAAAACTGCAAGTGCTCCTTCAATTTTTAAATCTTTTACTTTAATAAGCTTTTTGTCATAACTTTGAGCTACAACTATATTTGAAAGTCTTTCTTTTAGATCCTTAAGATCTTTAGCAAGACACAAAATAGCCATAATTTCAGATGCAGCAGTAATTATAAATCCATCTTCACGTGGCTGCCCATTTGCACTTCCTCCAAGACCTACAACTATATTTCTAAGAGCCCTATCATTCATGTCAATGGTTCTTTTCCAATATATACGAGTGGGATCAATTCCAAGTTCATTTCCAAACTTTATATGTGCATCTATTACTGCTGATATCAAATTATGAGCCGCTGAAACTGCGTGTATATCACCGGTAAAATGAAGATTTATATTCTCCATTGGGAGAACTTGAGAATAGCCTCCCCCGGCAGCCCCACCTTTAATTCCAAATACCGGACCAAGTGATGGTTCTCTAAGTGTCACTATTGATTTTTTCCCGAGTCTATTTAGTGCCATAGAAAGCCCTATACTTGTTGTTGTTTTACCTTCTCCGGCTGGGGTTGGGGTCATTGCAGTTACCAAAATTAACTTTCCATCTTTGTTATTTTTAACTTTTTCCCATATTTTCAAATCAACTTTTGCTATGTACTTTCCATATGGCTCAACATATTCTTCTGATATGTCTATTTTTTCTGCTATTTTTGTTATTTTCTCCAATTTTGCTTCTCTTGCAATTTCAATATCAGTTTTCATCTTTTTCACTCCTTTCAACTACAAATGTGGTATATTTATCATTCTTAATATAAATATTAAGCCCCATTTGATCACAAAGTTTCTTTACTATATATAGTCCTAATCCATGACCTTTAGATTTTCTCGACTTATGAAATTTCTCAAATATCCTTTCTTTTAAATCATTGCTTATACCTTCTCCGTGATCTGATACTTCTATTCTGTCTTGATACAATTTTATCTCAATAGGTGCTTTTCCATGATATATAGCATTATCAACTAAATTTTTAATTACAATCTCTAAAGCTTCTTTATTGGCCAAAATTGTTCCATCTCCGATTATTTTAATTTCAATATCTTTATATCCAGCTACTATCCCTTCAACTAGCGTTCTTAAATTAATTTGTTCCATATCAAGTTCCAGATTTTTTGAAAGTAATATCATATTTTCAACCAAGTCTTTCATCTTCTTGGAAGTTTGAGCAATAGAATCTATAGCCTCTTTTAAAATTTGTTCATCTTTGTGACCCCATCTTTCAAGCATTTTCGAATAACCTATTAAGTTTGCTATTGGAGTTTTTAATTCATGAGATACATTTGATACAAATTCTTCTTGAAGCTTGTAATTTTTTTCAACACGATCCATAAGTTCGTTAAATTTTTCAACAAGCTCATCTACTTCATCATGAGTATTCGGCTTTATAAATCTATAACTTAAATTATCGCCTTTAATTTTTGAAAGCTCACTGACAAAATTTCTTAAATGCTTTGTAGATTTCTTTGTTATAAAGTATGTAAGAAAACTAATAAGTGACAATGAAATAGCAAAAATATACACAAAAATTTTCTTTATGTTATTTAAGTAATTTACTATAGGAGTAATATCTTTTCCAACTATCAAATTTTCTGCCCTTAAAAAAATGTAAGTTCTACCATTAATTTCAAACTTCCCTATTTTATTTATTGGACCAATTTCGTAAGGATCAACAATAACAATCCCATCTTTTGAAATATAAATATCATTTTTTGGATTGTGCATTCTTCCCATGGGTGTAACAAGCCAAGGTCTAACACTTTCAATTAGATCTTTTTTAGTCGACTGATAGATCATCAACCGAATACTTGAGTATAAAAGGATCAAAACTATTGCCATTGTAATAGCTGTAATAACAGTAGTTATATAAGTTACTTTAGATGAAATACTCATTTTTCTTCTTTTTCCTCCAAAATCTTTTCGATATCCTCTTTTTCAATATAATATTTTGTACTACACCATTTACACTCAACTTCAGCTTTTCCTTCGTTTAACATTTCTTTAAGCTCATCTACTTTTAAAAGCTTCAATGACTCAACAGCCTTTTGATATGAACAATTACATTTGAATTCTACTTCTCTTTCTTCAATTTTTTCAATTTTATCCCCAAATATATGTTTTACAACATCTTCAACAGTATTATTCTCTAAAAAGTTTGATATCGGAGTAATTTCTTTAAATTTTTTCTCAATTTCTAGTATATCACTTTCAGGTAAATTTTTATCCAAAATTTGAATAACTATTCCACCGGCTTTTTTAATACCATTTTTGTCAACTAAAACTCCAAGTGCTATAGCAGTTGGGAGCTGCTCTGAAACAGCAAAATAATGTGCAAGATCCTCTGCTATTTCTCCGCTTACTAACTCAACTGGTGTAACATATGGAGTTTTTAAATTTAGATCTTTTACTACCTTTAATGTACCTCTTCCTATAGCCTTTTTTAAATCAAATTTTCCAAGTTCGTTCGTCATTGTTTCAACTATCTTTGGAATAACGTAGCCTCTTACAGTACCATCACTTTTTGCTTGAGAAGCTATGTACTTTATTTGATTTGAACCTTCAATAATATAAGTTAATGTTTCTTTTTCAGAAAGCCAAGGAATCATTAATGCAGCTCCAGTCAACAATCTTCCTAATGCTACCGCAGAAATTGGAGAAAGTCTATGTTTTTCTGTTGCAGTCCTAACAATTTGTGTACTATCTATAACTGAAAACCTAACAAGAGCCTTGTAGGCAATACCATTTTTCAACATATAAAACCACCTTTCTTAATTAAGATACCTTTCAGTAACCCTCTTAACTGCTTCAAAACTATCTGAAAACATTACCCTTTTGACTTCAAAATCAATAAGTTTGTTTTTGTAAATCGTTTCAAGAATGTTATCGACATGAGATTGAGATGGAACAAAAAGTATTGGTAAAATATGGTACTCTTTTTCTCCAAGAAGAACTAGCCAATAGTAAGGGGTGTTCCTCATAATTCCACCTCCTATGAAGTTTTTTTGGTAAAGCTTGTTTCCGTTTACAAAATGTTGCTGGTGGAACATGGAACACAACAAGAAAAAAAGAATAAGATGGAGAGAAAATTAGAAATGCAATTATATTATACAACATTTTTTTTAAAAAATTAAATTCTTTTAATTAAATTTTAGTTGTGGTAAAATAATTACAAAAGAAAAAATAAAAAAGAAAGGAGTAGGATAGTGAAATGGGAATTAAAAAAATTTAATAAGGAGCTTGCTCAGAAGATCTCTGAGGAGTTAAGTCTTCCGTTTTTAACTTCTCAGTTATTGGTAACAAGAGGCTATACAGATTTTGAAGAAATTGAAAAATTCCTATACCCATCTAAAAAACACCTTCGCTCTCCATTTTTACTAAAAGACATGGATAAGGCTGTTAGGTATTTATTGGAAGCAAGAGAAAAAAAGCTTCCAGTTTTTGTTTATGGTGATTACGATGTAGATGGTATCACCGGTGTGGCCACCCTAGTAACTTTCCTTTCAAAATATGGTTGGAAAGTTGATTATTACATTCCAAACCGTCTTGATGAGGGATATGGCATACAACCACAAGTTGTTGAAGAATATTTCAAAAAAGGCTACAGAGTTCTCCTGAGCGTTGATTGTGGAATAACAAGTTTTGAAGCAGTAGAAAAAGCAAGAGAACTAGGTATGTACGTTATTATAACCGATCATCATACGATCAAAGATAAAATTCCTGAAGCTCACGCTGTGGTTGATCCAAAAAGAGAAGATGAAACATACCCTTTCAGGGATTTTGCAGGAGTTGGAGTAGCATATAAATTAATTTCGGCTGTCGCACAAGAACTTGGAATTCCAGGTGATGAAGTTGATGAAGTATTAGATATTGTTGCGCTAGGAACAATAGCCGATATGGTGGATTTGGTAGATGAAAATCGATATATAGTAAAAGAAGGTTTAAAGAGACTAAACGCAACTAACAGAATTGGTCTTTTACAACTTATGAAAAAATTAAATATTACAAATATATCAAGTCAAGATATAGGATACAGGCTTGCACCAAAATTGAATGCAGCGGGAAGACTTTATTCAGCAGAAGATGCTTACAAACTAATAATGACTGATAACATTTCTTCTGCAGAACAACTTGCTGAAATGTTAATGGGATACAACTTTACTAGGCAAGAGATTGAAAACAAAATCTTCAAAGAAGCAATAGAAAAGATTGAACATTCTAAAATTAAAGATCTGCCAATTTTAATTGTAAGCGGTGACAACTGGCATGCAGGTGTTTTAGGAATTGTAGCCACAAAATTAGTTCAAAAATATAACAAACCTTCTTTAGTTGTATCTTTGGAAAACGGAATTGGAAGAGGCTCAGGTAGAAGCGTGGATGGTGTAAATATTTTAGAAGTTTTATCAGATTTTGCAAGTTATTTCGAAGAATTTGGAGGCCATCCAATGGCAATAGGATTTAGCATAAAGAACGAGAAAATACCAGAATTAATTGAAGCAATATCAGAAAAATTTGGAAATACATTTTTCGAAGTAGACTCAAAAATTGAGATAGACTCAATTTTAGAAGTTGATGATATAAATGATGAAATCATAGATTCCCTAAGGTATTTGGAACCATTTGGCCATGGAAATCCTGAACCTGTTTTCTTAATTAAAGATAGTATTGTTGATAGAATACGATTCTTTGGAAACACCAACTCCAACGTAAGGATGATCCTTAAAGGCAAAAACAAACAAACTGTGGAAGGCATTGGATTTGGTCTTAGAAAAAACTATTATGATATACCTGCAATTCAAGCATTTCTTACATCATTAGATGTTGTTGCAAATATAAGGAAAAATGGAGTTGGACCTATTTTAAATATCTTAGATTTTAAAATTTCTTCCATTCACGAAGAAGATTACAACGATAAATACTTCATTTATTCATTTACAAATGACTGGAAATCACAAAAAGAAGAAGAATTTAAACACTTTGGAGTTTTTGATGAGCTTTCTCAAAGGTATGAAAAAGTTGAAAAGTATCTTCATATCCAAAGACCTTTTGTTTTACAAATGGATCCAATGACAAGAAACGCATTTTTAATGCTTTTAATGCAAAAAGGAAGAACTTTAATAGTAAATCCAAATAACATTGAGGCACTCCATGTAGATGAAAGCCTCTCAAGGCACTCACCTAAGGACCTTTCATTTGTAAATTCTTTAAATAGAAAAATTTCAAACCATGTTATTACAAATGCAGTTATGATAGTTGAAGAACAAATTCCGGTTGATGATTTCGACTTTATTGTATTAAATGAAATACATATTTTGTCGGCTCTATCAACTGAAATGTATGAAAAACTTTTAGAAAAATTAAAAAAAGAAAAATTGATAATTACAAGTCTATATAAATTTGACACCAACATTCCTTTATATAGTGAAGAAAGAAAACTAAACTTTGGCCTTGAAGATAGAAGGAATTCAAAAAAGACTATTGACTATGACGTTGATTCTATTGCATTCTTGTTTTCAAACTATAACTACGTAACAAAATTCTATGAAAAATTAATTACTAAAGGATACAAATTTAAAGATCTGGTATTCTACAGCCCAATTTTAGAGGATTTCCAAAAAAAGGCTATAAGCACACTTATTAAAAAAGGAAGAATAAAAAAATTAGTATCATCAACAAATTCAGATGGACTCCCTTCGATGCTTCCTAATGGTTCAGAAATAAGACTTTTTGATTTTCCACTTTCTGTTAAAGAATTGATAGATGCAGTTTCTGGAGATTCATATACCATTTTGCAGCTTTATTACAACGAAGAGGACGCCAAAAAGAGAATGGAACATCTAAAAAAACTATTTCCAGAAAACCTCGAAAATGCAGTAAAAGAATTCTTTGAAAATAATATAAAAAACAAAGAAGAATTTTTGAATTTCTCCAAAAATGTATCAATTTCTCCGAAGATATTAAATCAAGCAATAAAAGATTACAAAGAAAGAAAAAAAATTCTTAGAAATATTGAACGTGAATTTGAACTTAGATACTTTGAAAGATATACTATGTTCTTACTAAATAATTCAATAAAGGATATTTATAAGATGATTGAAGAAAGAGATATGTATGATACATATCTTGAAATATAGAGGTGTACAATGATAATAGCAATCGACTATGGAAATAGCAAATGCGGATACGCAATAGGAAACAACTTTATTTCAAAAAGCGGCGCTGTAAAAACTAAAGATATTATGAAACTTATTTCAAATGCCAAAAAGATCGTCATGGGTATCCCATTATCAATGAGTGGAAACTATTCAACACAGAGTCTTAAAGTTCTAACTTTTGCAAATAAATTAGTAGAAAAAGGGTACGACGTTTTTTTAATTGATGAACGGCTGACTACAAAAATGGCAAGCTCTTTTGGTATTAAAGATGATGACGCCTTTAGCGCGAGACAGATCTTTATGGATTTTGTACAAAATCCAAGTGTTGCTCAAAAATTTAGAAAAGAAAAATTTTTAAATTTAGAACTAAGGGAAGAAAATGCATTATTTTATGAAGTTCCACCTTCAAAAAATATTAAAGCTGACGCATTAACTAAAGATTATTCAATAGCTTTTTTGCATTTAAGTATTGGAAATTTTACATATTCAAATCCCGATACACTTGACAAAAAATATAATATAGTCATTACAAAAAAAGAATTTGAAAAAAATGGAAAGAATTTTTTAAAAAGTGGTGGTAAAATTATATTAGTTTAGGTAAGTGCCTGTAGCTCAATTGGATAGAGCCCTGGACTCCGGATCCAGAGGTTGCGGGTTCAAATCCCGCCAGGCACACCAAGTGAAAAATGAAAGGGGGAAAATGATGAATTTAGTAAATTTACTAAACGAAAAAGGATTAGATACTTTATTAGTTCTTAATTTTGAAGGCTCTAACAAACCGACTACAAGATTTATTTCTGGTTTTAGTGGAAGCTTTTCTGGTGTAATATTCTCAAAAGATAAAAGAATAATCGTAACTGATTCAAGATATTGGGAACAAGTAAAATTGGAGTCAGAATTTGATCTTGTAAAGTTCAAAGGCGATAAAAAATTTTTAGATCTTATAGTTGAACTCCTAAAAGATATTAAAGCAAAAAAGGTTGGAATTGAAAAAGATAAAACATCAGCAAAAGTAATGGAATATTTAAACAATAATCTTGATGGTGTTGAATTTATAGATGTCTCACAAGAGCTTTTAAGACTTAGAGCAGTTAAAACAGATGAGGAAATTGAATTAATAAGGAAGGCAATTCATATAGCAGAAGAAGCTTTCAAAAAAACTCTGGAAATAGTTAAAGTTGGTATGACTGAAAAAGAATTTGCAGCTTACCTTGAATACCAAATTAAAATGCTTGGTGGAGATAAATTTTCATTTGATACAATCGTTGCGTCCGGATGGCGTGGTTCCCTTCCACATGGAATAGCTAGCGAAAAAGCCATAGAAAAAGGTGAACCTGTTGTTGTTGACTGGGGAGCATTTTACAAAGGATACGCAAGTGATTTAACTAGAGTATTCTGCATTGGTGAACCTTCTGAAGAAGTCAAAAAAGTTCACAGTGTTGTATACAAAGCTCAAGAAAAAGCTATAGAAATTGCGAGGGCATCTTTAACAGGTGCTGAAATTGACCTTGCTGCTAGAGAACACATTAAAAATGAAGGATATGGAGAATATTTTGGACATTCATTAGGCCATGGTATTGGCTTAGAAGTACATGAAGAGCCAAGATTAAGTTATTTAAATAGTGAAAAATTACCAGCAAATTCCGTTGTAACTGTAGAACCAGGTATTTATTTGCCAAACAAGTTTGGTATTAGAATCGAGGACGATATTCTACTCACGGAAAGCGGCTGTGAAGTTTTAAGTAGTCTTCCAAGAGATATTTTTATAGTATGAAAAAGGACAATGTCGTAAAAGAATTAAACAAATTAAATCTTTTAACTCTTTTTGGAGCAACGGTAATAGGTAATGTCGTAGTAGGCTATTTTATTGGAAAATGGTTAGATAAAATTTTTGAAAAAGACAAATTATTTGTAATTATTTTTCTGTTTTTTGGTGCTATATCTGGTATTTATAATGCTATACGGCAACTGCTAAAAGAAGTTGAAAAGGTTGATAAAAATGAAAAACGAAAAAATAATTAAACAATTTATTTATGTTATAATATTTATAGCTTTAATTGTAATAACTATTGGTAGTATTATTACAAAAAACAAAACGACGTTTATAGTAAGTTACATTTTTGGTACACTTGGTGCAATTTTATACATAATTTCACTATATTACGATATAATTAGTCTGAATTTAAAAAGAAAAGTCAGCAAAAAAGGATACTACATTCGTTATATTTTTTCAGCCAGTATTTTTCTTTTAGTAGGAGTTATTTTTGAAGAAAAACTCACAGCAATTATTAGTGCTTTTTTAGGATTGATAAATGTAAAAATTTCTGCGTATTTAGTGGGCTTTTTATTTGGAGGTGGCTGGCATGAAAAAAAAGATTAGCACAGGTCTTTTAATATTTTTAATAATTTATACTGTAGTTGGAATTATCAATGCCATCTACTTTGTACCGAAAGACACTGCCGAGGTAACAAAAGGACTTGCTAACAGATGGATAGTGCAATTTTCTGATACAAAAGCTTGGTACACACGAATTAATCCTCTAACTCTAATAATGAGTTGGGCTATAATTATAGGCCTTATTATTTTCGCAGTACGCGTTGGAAAAAATTTTAAAGTTATTCCGGATAGAAAGCAAGCTCTATCTGAATCAGTAATGGATTTTATGTATGAAGTTGTAGAAAGTGTTATTGATGATCCAAAGTTTGTAAAGCCTACCTTTATGATTGCAACCACCTTGTTTATCTACATATCAATCGCTAATGTAATTGGTGGTGCAATTCCAGGTATAAATGTAAGTGTGGTAGATGGTCACGTTAAATTTACTCTCTTCCAGGATACTTGGTTTTCACCAACCGCTGATCTGAATACAAATCTAACTTATGCATTAATGGTCTTTGTAATAAGTCATGCGTTTGCAATTAAAGCAAAGGGATTTGGCGGATGGCTTAAATCATGGATGGAACCAACACCAATAATGCTTCCGATGAATATAATTGGTGAACTTGCAAAACCAATCTCTCACTCTTTAAGGCTTTTTGGAAATATTGGTGGAGGTGCAATTTTAACATTTATGCTTTCGTATCTAGTTAAGTATCTATTTATGCCTGTGGTATTTTGGGGTTACTTTGGTATGTTTGTCGGTTTGGTTCAAGCGCTTGTGTTTTCAATGTTAGCAGTTGCATATATTTCAGAAAAAATATCATAAATCTTTAAGAGGAGGTTGGTACTTATGGAAAAAAGCTTGGCAGATGCATTAATTATTATGGGTAAAGCAATCGGTGCAGGTCTTGCAATGGGTATAGGTGCTATTGGTCCTGGTATAGGTGAAGGTAACATTGGTGCACATGCAATGGATGCAATGGCAAGACAACCTGAAATGGTTGGAACAATCACAACTCGTATGTTACTTGCAGACGCTGTTGCTGAATCAACAGGTATTTACTCCCTTTTGATTGCTTTCTTAATACTTCTTACATTATAATGTGAGGCGATATTATGGATATGTTTGAAATTAATTTGACATCAGTTGTTCAACTGATGAGTTTTTTGTTGCTTTTATACTTTTTAAAGAAATTTCTCTACGATAAATATTTTGAGGTCATGGACGCAAGAAAAGAAAAGATAGAAGGGGAAATAGCAAAAGCTGAACAATTAAGAAAAGAAGCTGAAAAGCTCAAAAATGAAGCAACTGAAGAACTAAGGAAAATTAGAAGCGAAGCTGATTCAATAATAAAAAAGGCAAAAGATGAAGCTGAAAATATTATTAGTGATGCCAAGAAAAAAGCAGAAGATGAAGCTTCAAAAATCATAGCTGCAGCAAAAGATGAAATTGAAAGACAACGTGCAGAAATGATAAAGGAAGTGGAACAAAGGGTTGGAGAAATCGCTGTTGCTCTTGCAATGAAAGTTCTCAAAGGCACATTAGACGAAAAGGCAAAGAGAGAATATCTTGTGAAAGTTTTAAAGGGGTCTGAAAAATGAGATATTCTGTTATTGCCAGTAAATATGTTAAAGCATTATTGATTGTCGGACAAAAATTAAATAAAATCGAAAAATATGGTGAATTTCTATCTTTTGTAAAGGATATTTATGAAAATTTTGCAACATTTTTCAACAATCCAATTGTAAAACCAGAACAAAAGGTTCTTGTAATAAAGCAAGCATTTGAGGAAGTTTTTAAAGAAAGCCCAGATGAAGCTTTCTTAAACTTTATCAATATTGTTTTTGAAAACAAAAGAGAAAAATTTATTCCTCAAATGCAATCACTTTATAAATACACTGCTATTGATATTGAAAATAAGATATTGGTTAATGTTAAAACTGCTGTAAAGTTATCAGACCAAGAGATAAAAGTTATAAATGATTTTGTAGAAAAATATGTCGGTAAAACCCCTGTAATTGAAGAAACAATTGACGAATCTTTAATTGCAGGAGCAGTTATAGAATTTGCAGGAAAAATGATAGATGTGTCAATAAAGGGAAGAATGGACAAGATTGCTAAGGAAGTTTTTTTCTTAAGAAAGGGGTGAAATCTTGAGAATAAATCCCGGAGAAATTGTAAAAGTACTTGAGTCAAAAATTGAAGGATTCAAAGAAGAAATTAATTTAGAAGATGTTGGTAAGGTTATACAAGTCGGTGATGGAATTGCAAGAGCATACGGCTTGAATAACGTTATGGCCAATGAAATGGTTGAGTTTGTTGAAACAGGGACAATAGGTGTTGCATTTAACTTGGAAGAAGATAATGTAGGTATAATAATTTTAGGTGATTATAAAGGAATCAAAGAAGGACATACTGTAAGAAGATTAAAGAAAATAATGCAAGTTCCTGTTGGTGAAGCACTTCTTGGTAGAGTCGTAAATCCACTTGGTGAACCTGTAGATGGTCTTGGTCCAATTGAAGCAAAAGAATTTAGAGATGTTGAAGTAAAAGCACCTGGTGTTATTTACAGAAAACCAGTTGATACACCTCTTCAAACAGGTATAAAGATAATTGATGCGTTGATTCCAATTGGAAGAGGTCAAAGGGAATTAATAATCGGAGATAGGCAAACAGGTAAAACTGCAATAGCAATTGACACAATAATAAATCAAAAAGGAAAAGGTGTATATTGTGTTTATGTTGCAATAGGTCAAAAAGCATCTGCTGTTGCAAGATTAGTTAGTAAATTAAAAGAAGCAGGAGCAATGGAATACACCACAGTTGTTGTTGCAAGTGCTGCAGATAATGCTGCATTGCAATACATAGCTCCATATGCAGGCTGTGCAATGGGAGAATACTTCCTCTATAACGGAAAAGATGCATTAGTTATTTACGATGACCTTTCAAAGCATGCTGTTGCATACCGACAACTTTCTCTTTTACTTAGAAGACCACCTGGCCGTGAAGCTTATCCAGGTGACGTTTTTTATTTACATTCCAGACTTCTTGAAAGAGCAGCAAGATTAGATGAAAAATACGGTGGAGGTTCTTTAACTGCCCTCCCAATTATTGAAACTCAAGCAAATGACATATCCGCATATATACCAACAAACGTTATCTCAATAACCGATGGACAAATTTATCTTGAACCTTCTCTTTTCTATGCAGGCCAAAGACCTGCTGTAAACATAGGGCTTTCTGTTTCTCGTGTTGGTGGAGCTGCACAGATCAAAGCTATGAAAAAGGTTGCAGGTTCATTAAAGCTAGATCTTGCTCAATACCAAGAACTTGAAACATTTGCTCAGTTTGCTACAGAACTTGATCCAGCAACTCAAGCACAAATTACTAGAGGTCAAAGATTAATGGAACTAATGAAACAAGAACAATACGCTCCCATGGAAGTTGAAGAACAAGTTGCTGTTCTATATGCAGGTATAAACGGCTATCTGGATGATCTTGAAGTGGAAAAAGTAAGACTCTTTGAAAAAAAATTAATTGAATTTCTAAAAGATAAAAAATCAGAAATTTTAAACAAGATTAGAGAGGAGAAAGATCTTTCAGAAGAAACTGAAAAAATGCTAAAAGAAGCTATTGAAGAGTTTAAAAGTGAATTTGTCAAAGTATATGGGAAGTGATGCTAAATGAGTAGAGGAAAGCTACTTTCAATTAAAAAGAGAGTTCAATCAACCGAATCACTAAAGAAAATCACCAAGGCAATGGAAATGGTTGCTACTGCCAGAGTAAAAAAAGTAGAAAAAAACTTGAAAGGCGTTAGAGAATTTTTAAATGAAACAAAACGAATTCTTGAAAATATAGAATTTGTAGGTAATCACCCATTTATAACCGGAGAAGGAAAAAAAGCTCTAGTTGTTATCTCGACCGATATGGGTTTGTGTGGTGCTTTTCCAACTGAAATAGGAAGAGCTGCATTGAATTTTGTTGAAAAAGAAGGTATTGATTACGTTTATGCGATAGGAAATAAAACAATTCCATTCTTTAAAAAGCACAAAAGTACCAGGAGAATTTATGAAAGAATTTATGATGTTCCTACATTTGATTTTGCCAAAACATTAACAAATGATTTAGTAAATGACGGGGTTGGTAAAATTTTTGTTGTATATGGAAAATTTAAAAATAGGCTTATGCAAAAACCTGAAATTGTACAACTTACCCCAATTGAAATTGAAAAGACCAAATCTTCAAGATATGAATACGAACCTGAATTAGAAAATTTAGTAGATTCAGCTTTGGTATTCTATGTAGCAACTAGTATATACTCTTACGCATACGAAACAAAAGTTAGTGAATTATACTCAAGACAAAATGCTATGAGAAATGCTACAGAAAACGCTGATGAAGTGATTAGAGAACTTACTCTTGAATTCAATAAAGAAAGACAAGCTTCAATAACCCAGGAGCTAATTGAAATAGTTTCTGGCGCTCAAGCACTGCAAGAGGAATAATTTTAAAGGAGCGTGATATAAAGTGTCAAAAAAGTCTAAAGGAAAGATCCTAAGAGTAATTGGTCCAGTTGTTGACGTGCAATTTGAAGAAGGAGATTTACCTGATATATACGATGCTCTTGTTGTCATAAATCCACAAACAGGAAAAAAATTAGTTCTTGAAGTTGAACAACTAATTGGTGATAACGCTGTTAGAACTGTTGCACTTGATACAACAGATGGTTTAATGAGAGGTTTAGAAGTTGAAAACACGGGAGAACCAATTAAAGTTCCTGTTGGAAAAGGTGCTCTTGGTAGAATGTTTAATGTTATTGGAGAACCTATAGATGGTAAAGAAGATGAAATCAAAGACGTTGAATATTGGCCAATCCACAAAGCTCCACCTTCAATTACTGAACAATCAACATCAGTTGAAATTTTGGAAACTGGTATAAAAGTTATTGACCTTCTTGCTCCATTCCCAAAAGGTGGAAAAATAGGATTTTTCGGTGGTGCTGGTGTTGGAAAAACAGTGTTGGTTATGGAGCTTATTAGAAATATAGCAATTGAGCACCACGGATTTTCTATGTTTGCAGGAGTTGGTGAAAGAACTAGGGAAGGAAATGAATTGTATCTTGATATGCAAGAAGCAGAAGTTTTAGACAACACAGTTCTTGTTTTCGGGCAAATGAATGAGCCACCAGGAGCAAGGTTTAGAGTAGCACTAACTGCATTAACAATGGCTGAATATTTTAGAGATGTAGAAGGAAGAGATGTATTGTTATTTATTGACAATATATTCAGATTCGTTCAAGCAGGTAGTGAGGTGTCTGCATTACTTGGAAGAATGCCATCTGCTGTTGGTTACCAACCAACATTAGCAACCGATATGGGTGAATTACAGGAGAGAATTACTTCCACCAAAAAAGGGTCTATTACTTCAGTTCAAGCTATTTATGTTCCTGCAGACGATATTACTGACCCTGCACCAGCAACTACATTCACTCACCTTGATGCAACGGTTGTTTTGTCAAGAAGAAGAGCTGCACTTGGTCTATATCCTGCGGTTGATCCTCTTGATTCAACATCAAAAATGCTTGATCCTAACATTATTGGTCAGGAACACTATGAAGTAGCAAGAGGTGTCCAAGAAATATTGCAGAGATATAAAGATCTCCAAGATATTATTGCTATTCTTGGTATGGAAGAACTTTCTGAAGAAGACAAATTAATAGTTCAAAGAGCTAGAAAAATAGAAAGATTCTTAAGTCAACCAGTCCACGTTGCTGAAAAGTTCAGTAACATCCCCGGAAAATATGTACCTATAAATGAAACAATTAGAGGATTTAAAGAAATATTAGAAGGAAAATATGATGATTTACCAGAAATGGCCTTCTATATGGTTGGAACAATTGATGAAGCTGTTGAAAAAGCAAAACAATTACAGAAAAAATAATGCGTGGGCAAGTTGCTCACGCATTTTATCTGGGAGGGATCATTTTGAAGTTAAAGATTTATTCTCCAAACGGTTTAATGTTTGAAAAGGATGTAACCGTGGTAACTGTTAGAACTGTTGAAGGAGAAATGGGACTACTTGAAAGGCGTGCACCAATAATTGCTAAACTAAAAGTTGACAAGGTTGTTGCAAAAGATAACACACAAACATACGAATATGTTATTGACGACGGTTTTTTACATTGTGATGGCGAAAATGTTATAATAGTAACTGAGGATATAAAAAAAGAAATAGATCCACACAAGTATTTGGGAGGATAGTCATATGATTGCATTTATAGCTGATTCTTCCTTTGATATGCCAAATGTTAAGACAAAATACCCAATATTCTTTGCACCACTAAGGGTTATAATTGATGGTAAAGAGTTTGTAGACAAAGTTAATTTAACAGTTGATCAATTTTACAAGATGCTTAAAGATGCAGAGGATTTTTCAACTTCTTTGCCTAACCCTAAAGAAACTGAAGAATTAATTAAAAAGTTGTACGATGAATATGACAAAATATACATGCTTTCAGTATCAAGTAAATTAAGTGGAACATTTAATATGTTCCAAATGGTAAGTCAGAATTTTAAAGATAAAGTAAAGGTCTTAGACCTAAAAACCGCAAGTATAGAATCATACGCAATTTTTAGAAAACTCGTTGAATACGTAGAAAAAGATATAGAACTCACACAAGATATAGTTGATAAGATAAGAAAAAATTTAAAAATGTACTTCGCCGTTATGGATTTAAAATACCTCGAAAAAGGTGGTCGAATTGGAAAAGCAAAGGCTTTACTTGGAAAGATGTTAAAAATAAAACCAATTTTGAGCGTTGATGAAACAGGTGCCGTAGAATCAATTGCAATGGAGCGAAAGCTTTCTTCGCTTGTAAATAAGCTAATTGAGCTTGGCGAAAGTTTCTTAAAAGAACATAAAATAAGTGATCCGTACTTTTTAGCAGCCTATGGTAGTAAAGAATACAAGAAATATATAGATAGACTAGTGCAACATTTCAATATAAAGGATATTACTCAAATAAGTGCAGCAGTCGGAATCCATACAGGTCCAGAAGTTTTTGGATTTGTTGTCAGCAGTTAATATTTGAAAGGGGGGAATGGAGGAATTAGCCTCCACATTATGGAAAAAAACCTTTCTAAATTATTTTCAGCCAGCCTTCCTGGTGATGACCTCGTAGCTTTTGTATCTGTATTTTTCTCACTAGGCTTTGCTGCAAATTTCTTTTTCAGTTTCACAAATAAAAATATTTATATATCTAATACGATATTCTTGGTAGGGATCCTTGGTTATCTTTTAATAGCATATAAATGGTGCTCAAGTTTACCAAAATTTCTTAAAAATAATGTTTTAATTTTCTATAACTACGTTATTTTATCTATTTTGTTTTGTTTTTTATCATATTTCTTTCCCTTGTTATTTCTTATTTCCGGTTCACTTGTGATATCATTAATAATAGCAATAGATAAAAAGATACATCAAAGTAATATATTTTTAAAAATTATGTTCATATTATTAACGTTAACTTTTTATTTGTTAGAATTAGCACCAGACGTAAACTTTAGACTTAGAAATCTGAAAGAAGAACTTTAGGAGGTGGTTTTATGGATTACAGAGTATCCGCAAAAGGATTTGATTTAACAAATGCCGTAAAAAATTATATTGAAAAAAGATTTCAAAAGGTTGATAGGATTTTAGAAGACGAAGTACATCTTGATATTAAATTAGAAAAAGATGCTACTAGTTTCATTGGAAAAGCAATGATGCATTATCTTGGCAAAGATCTTGTAGTTACAGAAACTTCCGATGATATTTATAACTTAATTGATATCCTATCAGATGCATTCGAAAAAAAATTAAAAAGGGAAAGAGAATATGCAAGAACTAGAAATAAATCAAATTTGAAGGGGCTCGGTGAGGTCTTTACAGATGAAATGCCTGTAGAAGAGCCTAAAGAAAAGATATCATCAGTTAAAAGAGTAAATCTAATGATAACAAGTGTTGAAGAAGCAATCGCACAAATGGAAGTTATGAATCATGAATTCTTCGTTTTTAGAAATATGGAAACAGATGAAATTAATATGTTAATTAAGGGAAAAGATGGTAAATTTGTTTTATATGAATTTCAGGAATAATTAAAATCTAATACAAAATTTCTAATGGCTTCGGACTCTTCCGAAGCCATTTTATTTTTTTAATAGGTTATATTTTATGTTAAAATTAGATTGGGGTGATTTTAATGATAGAATATTCATTAATATATGAGGCTGTAAATAAATTATTTGAAAAAGGATATCCAAATGAAAGTTTGGAAAAATTAGTTGATTCATTAAAAAAACATCTCAAAGTCAATGAATTAAGTTTAGCAATCTTTGAAGAAAGAAAAAATATTTTCAGGATAGTTGCTGGTATCAATGCTGGGGAAAAAATAAAAGCTAATGATGAAAATTTCAACAAACAAATTATACCTTTAGAATTTGAAGGTAGAAAAATAGGCGCAATAATAGTGGGAGAAAACTTTGAAAAAGATCAAATTTTTATAAACGAATTTTCAAAGTTTTTTGCGTTAGTTTATGATCTTTTCTTAATTAATAGGAGAAAAGAAAAATTAGAGAAGATACTACAACTTACAGACATATTTGAAAAAAGTGATAGTCTAGGAGAGCTCAAAAAAAATTTTGTTGGAGAACTTTTTAAGTACATTCCAAGTGAATTTGTGTTTTTAGCCAAAAAAGCAGGAGAAGATTATTTTATTGAATATTCCTATCCAGTTGAACCTTCGGAAAGCTTAATACCAGGTTTTTCTGATTTTTCAATACATGTGTTTAAAAGTGAACCGCAAATTCTGAGAAGCGCCAATATAGATTTTAAAAATTTTAAAGTAAAAATAAAGTCGATAATGAGTGTTCCTTTAAACGGCATAGAAGATGGATGGTTAATTTTCATAAATAAACTACACGGTGAAGGATACATCCCAGAAAAAAGTTATGAAGATTTTGATCTAGAACTTGTGGTCGCCTCAGTAAAAAGATTCCAACTTGCAATCTCAAGACTTGTGTATTATAAAAAGCTCCAAAATGAAATTGACAAACTAAATGAACTAAAAAAAGAACACGAAAGGTTAATAGAAGAGCAAAAAGAGCAACTGCGAAAAATGAGCATAGTTCACTATATCAGTCAGGCAATGCGAAGTAGTAGTGATCCAAAAAATGTCTTGAAGATATTACTAATAGGTCTTACATCCGGAAGAACCCTTGGTTTTAATCGTGCGCTTTTACTTTTAAAAGATTTTGAAAAAAACTCACTTATCGGTAAAGCATGGATTGGCCCTGCAAATGAAGAGGAAGTAGAAACAATATGGAAAAAAGCAAATCAACGTGCTATGAGATATGCAGATGTGGTTCAATACCTTCGCGAAGAATCATTAGGATTAGATCTTGATGGAGAATTAACTAAGCAAATTAAAGATAAGATTATTCCATATGGCGCTAGTAGATTTCTTGAAAGGGCTGTTCTAAGAAGAAAAATTGTTCATGTTAACAAAAAAATTTTAGACGGATTAGAAGAAGTAGATTTTTTAGTACCGCTTCTTGGAGTAGATGAATTTGTAATTGTACCTTTAATAGGTAAGAATGACACAATCGGGGTTGTAATATTAGATAATAAATTTTCAAAGCATGAAATTGATAGTGTAGATATAGAAATCTTAAGACTTATCTCGGATAGTGCAGGGCTTGCAATTGAAAATTCAATAAATTACCAAGAGTTAAAAGAAAAAACATTGAATCTTGAAAAACAAAAAAACCTTGTAGAGTATTTAAAGGAATTTTCGGATCTTATTTTACAAAATCTTTCAGCGGCAGTTGTTGTCTTAGGAAAAGATGGTAAAATAACCGAATGGAATGAAAGAGCCGAATATTACTTTGGTAGAACGAAAGAACAAATGTTAGAAAAAAAATTAGCCTATTTAGGTGGAGAATTTGAAGATATAGAAAGCATGGCTCTTGAAGTGTTAAAATTAAAAGAAGAGATTAAACTTTCAAATTACCTAATACCAGTAATGGGGCAGGAAAAATACTTTGATGTATCTTTTTCTCCACTATGGGACTCTGAAAGAATAATTCTTAAAGGTGTAATTGTAACTTTTGAAGATGTCTCGGAAAGAGTTATTTTAGAAAAAGAGCGAAAAAAGCAAGAAAAATTAGCTGCCCTTGGTGAAATGGCTGCAAGAGTTGTCCATGAATTAAGAAATCCAATTTCTGTTCTTGGAGGATTTGTAAAGCGACTTGAAAAATACGCAAATGATGAAAATAAAAGATCAAAATATTTAAAAATAATATCCGACGAAATTGTAAGGCTTGAAAGCATTGTCTCAGAAATTCTTGAGTTTAGTAGAGATAAAAAAATTATAGAATTTTCAGAATTCAATTTAAACGAGTTGATTTCTGAAGTCTACATTCTACACGAAGATAGGATTAAGGAAAAAAACATACTCTTTGAATTTAAGACAGACCAGGAAAATATAGAAATTTATGCGGATAAATCTAGAATCAAGCAAGTTTTAATTAACTTAATTCAAAATGCTATTGATGAGACACCTATTGGTGGTAAAATAATAATAGAGGTTAAAAAACTATTAAAAACCGTACGAGTAAAAATATGGAATGAAGGAAAACCTATATCAAGAGACATTCTTGAAAAATTATTTACCCCATTTTTTACTACAAAGGTACACGGTACAGGTTTAGGTTTACCGATCTGTAAGAAAATAATTGAAGATGAACATAATGGAAAAATTTGGGTTGAACCCGATGAAAACGGGAATGGATTTATATTCGAATTACCTTTAGAAAACAAGGAGGATTAGTATGCAAGAGATAATGTTAAAATCTAAAATTCATATGGCCAAAGTAACAGACAAAAGCATTAATTACATGGGAAGTATAGGAATTGATACAGAATTATTAGAAAAGGCTGGAATGAAGCCTTATGAGCTAGTTTTAGTTGCCGATGTAAATAATGGTCAAAGATTTGTAACTTACATTATTCCCGAAGAAAAGGGAAGTAAAAAGATAGTGATAAATGGTGCTGCAGCAAGATTGGTAGAACAAGGAGACAGGGTAATTATAATGGCGTTTGGTATGTATGACAGCAATGAATATAAAGGCCCAAAAGTGATTATAATGAATGAAAAAAACGAAATAGTTGAAATTAAGCAAGAGGGAGTTTAAAAAAGATGGTATATTTCGGCCCCGAAAAGTTAAGTTATATTGGTAAAAAGTTGGAAAATATACTGTCCAGCGATAAAGAAAAACTCTTAGATTTTCTAAATAGCTATAAAGAAAAATTGGATGTTTTTCACAAACATCTAATATTGGTTACGGTTTCAAGCGACAATGATTTTGCATTAAGTGCTGGCTTTAATCCTGAGGGTAAGTTTTTTTACGGTATTTCAATCACAAGCCCCTTTTTAAAATCTCCATCGTTGTACAAAATAAAAGAATATGTCAACGAAGAGTTTGAAGCGTTATACAACACCATTTTTAATAAAAGCACAATTTCTAAGGTTCAAGCTGGAATTATAAGGTTTCCACTTCAAACTCATTTTCTTGCTGTTGGTGGTGAAAAATCATTGGTATCAAAAGAAATGTTTTCAGAAGAAATTACAGGAAAGCCTTGGCTTAATTTTGCAAAAATAATTGACAATGAAGCTTATGAAAAAATTATGAATATAAATGGTAAAAAAATAGGATTTCTAAAAATGTCATTAACTGATGATGGAATATATTTCTTCGGAATCATTAATGATCCACATAAAAATCTATATGCTGAATTTTTCAGATTTTTAAAGGAAAAATATAAACTACCTTCTGGAAAATATTATCCTGTTATGGAAATTAAAGACAAAGTTATTGGAACGTTTAAGCTTGAATTAGAAGAAATTTTTTCCGAAGAAAAGTGGAAAATTTTGGAAAAATTTATAGACGATTTTGAAAAATTTAGGAGGTTCGTTGCTCAAATGGGGGGATAGCATATGATTAATGTTTCAAACATCGAAGAAGTTTTAACTAAGATTCCTGGAATTCAGGCTGCAAAAGCTGTTGTTGAAGATGAAGAAATTGTTGAGCTTCATGTAGTTGCAGATGATGAAAAACTTCCAAAGCAAATTGTCCGAGATATAGAAACAGTATTATTTGCAAGCCTTGGTATTAAAATTGACAGAAAAGTTATAAGTATAGCACAATTAAATTCTAAAATTGAAAGTTCTAAAGTCTTACCTTACAGACTTGAAAAATTAGACGTAAAAGATGAAGGTAAAAATATTAAAGTTTCTGTTGAAATCGTACGTGGTCAGGAAAAAATGTCCGGTGAATTTTCCGGTCCTAAAACAAGTAGAAATATACCTATTGTAATTGGAAATGCTGTTTTAAATGCTCTTGAAAACATACACGATTTTGTAATATCCGTTGATGATATAGCTGAAGTTTCTTTAGCCGGAAAAAACTTTTTAATAACTCACCTTACCAAAGAATATAAAAATGTAGAAGAAAGCATTATAGGAGCTGCTCCAATAGAAAAGGATAAAAATACAGCAATTGCCGAAAGTGTCTTAGATGCATTTAGGAGGTTGTAAATGTTTTACATAGAGACTTGGAAAATACCTGGAGATTTAAATATGGCAATTGATTATGTTTTGGGAAAAAGCCAAAGCTCTTACTTTAGACTATATACTTGGAAAAATCCTACTTTATCCCTTGGAAAAAATCAATCAGTTGATGTTGTAAATACTACATATTTGAAAGAAAATGGAATCGACTGTGTTAAAAGACCTACAGGTGGAAGAGCTGTTTTACATAGCAAAGAGCTAACATACAGCTTTATTATACCAAATACTGACCCATTGTTTAGACTCTCTGTTTTAAAGCTTTATAAAGAAATTTCAACTATTATTGTTGAGGCATTAAACAATATAGGTATCCCCGCTGAGATTGTTTCTCACTCTAGTAGGGGAAATACTCAGTTGTGTTTTGATGCTCCATCATGGTATGAAATAGTGCTTAATGGAAAAAAGATTATAGGAAGTGCGCAAATGAGAACAAAAAGTTTTGTATTGCAGCACGGCTCAATAGTACTTAAAACAACTACAGGAATTGAAAAATGTTTTAAAGACCAAAGCAAGCCCATAATACAATATGGATTGGATCTTGCAAAAGAAGTTGATATAGAAGAATTAAAGAATTCTCTCTACAAATCGTTTAGTAAAAGATTTCAACTTAAAAGGTTCGAAAATGTTAATGAGATTATTTCCCTAGCTGAAAATGAAAGGATGAAGTTTAAATGCTGTATTTAATTGGAACACCCATTGGAAATTTGGAAGATATTACATTAAGAGCGCTGAGAATACTTCGCGAAGAGATAGATTATATTTTTGCTGAAGATACAAGAAGAGCTTTAAAGCTCTTAAATTTTTTTGATATAAAAAAGCCTGTAGATTCATTCAATGAACATTCATCGATAAAAAAGAAAAACAAAATTTTAGAATTATTAAAAGATAATAAAAACGTAGCATACATCTCCGACGCTGGAATGCCTGTTATATCTGATCCTGGCACAGAACTAGTAAATATATGCCTTGAAAACAATATTCCCTGGGATGTTATCCCTGGCCCCAGTGCACCTATTACAGCATTAAGTGCTAGTGGATTCTATGGAAATAGATTTTTATTCCTGGGTTTCATGCCTCGTGATAAAAAAAGAAGAAGACTTTTAAGAATGATTAAGGAAGAAAATCTTGCAGAAGTTTTTGTTTTTTTTGAAAGTCCAGAAAGGTTATTAAAAACTCTAAAAGATATTCTTGAAATAATTGGAGATGTTGAAATATTTATTGCAAGAGAACTTACAAAAATACATCAAGAATACTTTAAAGGAGCAATTTCAGAGGCCCTTGAGCACTTTTCAGGTGGTGTAAAAGGAGAAATTACTGTCGTATTTAAAAATAAGTTGTTGACAAAAAATAATAATGGGTGTATACTCTAATCAACCCCGGAAGGAAACGGGGAATGTAAAAAGATTTACGAGGAGGCGTTTTTTTATGAAAGGTACAGTAAAGTGGTTTGATGCAAAAAAAGGTTATGGATTCATTACTAAGGAGGACGGAGAAGATATCTTCGTACACTGGAGTGCAATCCAAACAGATGGTTTCAAAACATTAAAAGAAGGTCAAGAAGTAGAATTTGACGTTCAAGATGGACAAAAAGGTCCACAAGCAGCAAATGTAAAACCTCTTTAATTTGTAAAGTTAAAGTAGGATAATAATCAGCCCCCATTTAATGGGGGCTTTTAATTTATTTTGAAGAACTATCAGTTGAAGAAGTTGAAGAAGATTTTCTACTATCTGTAATATAAAAACCACTACCTTTAAAAACTATACCAACTCTTCCAATTGCTCTTTCCATTTTTGAACCACAAACATCACAGGTGATATCAGGATTATCGTTAATAGAATGAAGTTCTACTTTTTCGTGACCACAACTCTTACATACATACCTATACATTGGCATATTCTCACCTCCTGTCTTATTTTCAGTAACTTTATATTTTCATTTTATATTATCTAACATCATTTATCATTCGTCAAGTATAAATGTTAAATTTTAAAGAAAATAGTTTTCTTATCTTAGTTATGATAAAATATCATATGTAAATACATTCTTTATATTTTCATTTTAAGGAGGTCTTATATGCTCTATGCATTCGTTGGTTCTTTTATTCTGACGCTTATTTTAATCCCTTTTTTGAGAAAAATAGCTTTTAAATTTGGTATAGTAGACAAACCTGATAACAAACTTAAAAACCACGAGAAATCAACTCCTTATTTGGGCGGTGCAGCGTTTGTTTTCTCATTCCTGATTTTTACACCATTTAGCTTATTTAGAAAAATGTATATAGTAGTTCTTAGTTTAATGGGACTTTATGACGATCTAAAATCAATAAACCCTTGGTTAAGATTAACTATAGAATTTATAATAGGATTTCTTGTATCCACAAGATTTTTGACAAATCCTATTGAAATAACTATTGCCACAATTTTTTACGCTTTTTTGATTAACTCTGTAAATATGATGGATGGAATGGATGGAGTTTGTGCAATAACTTCAACCATAGCTGCATTTGGACTTATATGGACTGTCACATTTCCAAATGATAAATATTATCTAATATCACTTATTGGCTCATTACTTGCTTACCTTATATTCAACTTTCCACCAGCAAAAATTTTCATGGGTGATATGGGAAGCTACACTATTGGAGCAATTTTAGGAGTTTCCGTTATTTCATCTTTTTCCAAGAGTTTATCACACACTATAGCAGCTCTAATAATTTTAAGTCCTTTTTTCCTTGACACATTTACAAGTATGACTAGAAGAGTTCTTGCTGGAAAATCACCTTTTGAAGGTGACAGAGACCATATCTATGACAAACTTCAAAAAAGATTAAAAGATAAAAGAAAAACGTTTTTCACAATGGCTTTGATAAGTTCTATTTTTTGCCTTTTAGGTATTTTATACATAAAATACGATAAACTTTCACTTTTTCTTACAGGATTTTTGATGACTATTTTAACAATTAAACTGTCTCTTTTAAAATATGACAACAAAGAGACTGAAAACTAAAAAGAAAGGGTGTTCTATTTGTCATTAAAAAACAAAAATCTTTTGATGATGATATTGGCAATTGCTCTATCAATAATTACATATTTCCTATTTAGAGAAATGTATTATTCTAATTCTGACTTTCCCTATTCCCAAGAAATTCTTGCCGCTTTTATAGGAACCGTCATAACTATACTAATTACATCACTTCTTTTAAACAAACAAACTGAAGTAGAAATGCTAAAAGAAGAAAATTTAAAAATTCTTGAATTAAAAGCAAGTATTTACAATGAGCTTTTTAGTTATTTAGAAGAAGTGTTTTTAAAGCAAGAGGTGACAAAAAGTGATATTATAAAGCTCAAACTCATAAACCAAAAGCTTTCAACAATAGCATCTATTGATGTCTTAAAAATATTTGAAAAATTTATCGAAATAAAAGCAAAGAAGACTCCATCTTCTATAAGATGGATATGAATCT